>DAOVUP010000003.1 GCA_030632525.1 Desulfobacteraceae bacterium
CTCCACCATCTCATTTGTGGTGCCACGTAGCTCCCCGGAGCTGCCGCACGCCGCTGCGCTGGTGCACGCCCCGATCAGCTGGTGCGCAGGCCACCCGAGGCAGGAAAGTAAAAAGGAGAATGGCCCAAAAGGTATACAAAGGGCTATAGATACAACATGTGACAGGATCCTGTTCCGGGTAGACGCCTGGGCAATAAATGGCTACCCCATCCCGTCCCCAGCGCGCGCATAAGGCAGGGTTGTCATGAGTTCCACCATCATTGTTCTCGAAAGAGTGAAGATAATTAGGAGCCAGACAATAGAACCGGAGGATATGAGTCTTTCGAAGGCCAGCCATTTGGCGAGCAGGGCTACAAGCAGCGCCAATACACCGAAGGCCCCCAAGGAGGTGTCTTTCATGATCAACAATCTTTTCTCCCTTTGAAAAAACCCACCTATGGAATCGGCCCAATCCGCCAACCCATCAAGATGCAAACCCCTTGTCAGGCAAATGTCCATGACTAACAGGAGCAGGGCAGTCCCTCCAGTCCATGGGGTGAAAGGTAACAACCCCCATAGAAAGTTTGCCCCGTAAAGAACAAGACCCAATAACAGTCCTATGACCGGGAACCATATGAATGACGAGCCAAAATTCTCAGATTCTCGTCTTGGCCAGGGGCATACTGTGAGTGTCTTAAATGCGGTCCCGAGGCCGTCTAAAAATAAATAGTCTTTTGAGTTCAGCATATATTTTGCCCTTTTCGGCTTTACGAGACCCTTCCTTTGAACCTTGAACCTGTGAACGCTTACTAAAAAACAAACCCCACCCAGGTCGAATAGATAGACCCGAATGGGGTTTTGGCGGCTCCATTCGTTATGATCGGCAGGTCTTCTGACATCCCTCCATCCAGCTCTCCTTCCCGCCTTCAACTCAATCTTCTATTTTCATGTCAGATTCGAAAAAACAATAGCCCAACCTTAAACGGTTGTCAATAGTCCCGCTATAGAGATTTTGTTTGGAATATCTGGTAATTTTGCCCTTGACTTTGATTTCCATCGAAATATAATCTTGGCAAGGATTGGATACTTTGATATACTATAGATAAATATAGATTGTGAAAAATATCTCTAATAGAAAGGAGGTGAAATTTTTTTAAGTAATGAAGTGTTGGCTATAACTTTATACAGACAAGAGGAGGATAAAAATGGCTGGAAGCACGTACAAAATTATCGAGCTGGTTGGGACGAGTGACCAATCATGGGAGGAAGCGACACAGACGGCTATTGCGACGGCAAGCGAGAGCCTAAAAGACCTAAGAATCGCTGAAGTGACTAAACTGGATGTGACCATTGAAAACGGAAAGGTGACAGCGTTCCGGACAAGGCTGAATGTTTCTTTCAAGTATGTTAAATAATGCCTGGACAAAAATCTTAGTTTTCGTTCGGGCATTAAATTGGGGAACTATAAAAAAGGCCCCCTTTGCTTGTCCCCTCTAAATCAACCTGATGACCAGAGAGTATAAATGGGCAGGTCAAGAGGCAAATTAATAGGGCTTTGCCAAATTGCCGTCTCAGACTAAATGGGGATAAGACAGGGGGGCTTTAACCTGGAACCGATCAATTTAGGTTTTATTACCACGCCTTTTCAAAATCAGAAGGTTTCTCTCCGACGACTTTCCGGATAAAGAATAGGAGATCGATTTGAAAAGGAAAAGATTGTTCTTTCTGATAACGTCCGCGCTTTTCTTCAGGGCTTCTTTACTCTGGCTCCCCAAAAAGGCCACTATTAACCCGCCGGGTGTCAGGTGGGGGGCGCCCCATGTCAGGAACTGGGGTAGAGGCGCCAGCCCCCTCGATGTTATGACATCATATCCTTCAGGATGAAGCAACCCGTCCTCATCTTCAATACGTCCTTTTATAACGTCGATTTTTTCGAGCTCTGCGAGCCGGATGATCTGCTTTAGAAAACTGATCTTTTTTGAATTGGGTTCCATGAGCTGGCATTGGAGGCTGGGTTTGCAGATTTTTATGGGAATTGCGGGAAAACCTGCCCCTGAACCAATGTCAAGGAGGTTCCCGTTGCCAGGCATGAAAGAGGTTGGCATCATGGAATCGATCAGGAGTTCGTTAATAATGCTCTGCCGGGAAGCGAGGCCTGTCAGGTTGAATTTTTTGCTCCATTCCTCTAATTCATCTAAAAAAATGCCCAGCTTATGGGTCTGATCCCATGATAGCTTTAGTCCAAATCTGTTGAGCAACGACCTGAACTTCTCGACTTCCCTTTTATTGGGTTTAGACAACAACGCGTCTCTTTATAATAGCAACGGCCTCTTCCGGAGTGTCCACTATATTGAATATATCAAAGTCCGATTCAGAAATAGTTCGCGCCTTTATCAATGTTGTCTTGGCCCAATCCAGGAGCCCTTCCCAGAATTGGGAATCCATCAGGATGACAGGGAAATATCTGATCCTCTTTGTCTGAATAAGCGTCAGGGCCTCAAAAAGCTCGTCAAGGGTGCCGAACCCACCGGGCATGATAATATAGGCAACGGAATATTTTACAAACATTACCTTCCTGATAAAAAAATACTTGAAGTTGAGCCGGATATTAGCATATTTATTGGGCGCTTGTTCGCTTGGAAGTTCGATGTGAAGCCCTACTGATTTCCCTTTTGCCGCCGCCGCTCCCCGATTTGCCGCCTCCATAACGCCTGGCCCTCCGCCGGAAATGACGTTAAACCCACTCTCAACTAACAAACGAGACACCTTTACGGTGTCTTTATAGACGGCGCTTTGGGGTTTGGTCTTTGACGAACCAAAGATGCTGACTGCCGGATAGGCATCGGGCATCGTTTCAAAGCCTTTTACGAATTCGGCCATGATCTGAAACATTCTCCAGGAGTCGTCTAATGTCAGATCGTCTACGATATATTGTTTTTCCAGCATGGTCATAAGACCTTCCTTTCAATAGGATGCTTGAAAAAATCATTGATTTTTTTGATTTTATCCTTTAGTTTTGCAAGCGTTTATTACAATAGTCTTGTGAGTTACTGGTGTCAAGAGATAGTCATTTGTCGTGGCCGGAAGGCGTAGCTTCGCTAAACGCTGTAACTAATACCCATCCGTAAATGGCTATTTTTCATCCCGCCATCGGCGGGACGCCGGATTCGGATTTTAAGCCTCGAAATACTTCAATGTATTCCTGTGGTTAGAATCCTCATCTTTCTTGACCTTGCGAAAACTATCTCATTTCTGGATGGACACTAACTAGGAGATTATATTATGGAACGCGTAGCAAGAGTTTCGGAGATCATCGGAGCCTCTACCATCAGTTTTGATGATGCCATCAGGGTCGGTTTTGAAAGGGCGAGCAAAACATTAAGGGGGATTACCGGGCTAAGGGTTCTCGAGCAGAGGGTAGCGGTTGAAGATGACACCATCAATGAGTATCGCGTCAGAATGGAAGTCATTTTTGTACTTGAAGCCTGATCCATATTTGCTCGGATCTTAGATTTCGGCCTCCGACCCGCAGGGGTTTTGGATTTAGTTCTGACATGATCATGGATATTAGAGGATGATGGATTTGAATTTAAAAAATTCCCTAAACCTGGGTTAACCAGGTTGGGATAGAGGAAAGGACTATGGAAGAAAAAAATGCTAACACTCATGATGCCCACCGCGATTTTTTGTCCGACGTAAGCAGCCAGTTTGAAAAAAGAGATCAAGAACAGGATTTCTTAGACAGCATCAGTCAGGAACCGCCTCAGGAAGATATTCAGGTGAATGTAGGCGAACGTGTCAAGGCGGTCCGGGAAGATCGTAATCTAAGTCTTCAAGATATCTCCCAGAGGACTGATTTGGATGTCTCTCTTTTGGAGCAGATCGAGAGCGGGAGCTTAGCACCTCCTTTGGGGATCGTAATAAAGCTGGCAAAGGCCCTCGACCTGAAAATGGGATACTTCATATCCGGGGAAGAGGACCGGGCATACACTATTGTGCGGAAAAATGACCGTAAGGTGGTGTCCCGATACGACTCGAAAAAGGGAGAGTATTACGGTTATGGCTATGAATCTTTAGCGCCTCATAAAAAAAACAGGCATATGGAACCTTTCCTTGTGTCCCTTGATCCTGCTGAAACAGAGGAAGAAAGATCTACTCATGACGGACAGGAATTCATCTATGTGTTGGAAGGAGCCATGGAAGTCCGACTTGGGGAGGAGATCCATATTCTTGAACCGGGTGATTCAATATACTATGATTCCACTGTCCCTCATCTGGTCAAATGCCATGGTGACAAGAGGGCCAATATCTTAGCTGTTCTGTATGCTGAGAGATAAACATAGCTACTGTTGGGGCCCGCATGTTTATCAGCGGTGGCCCGGATACTATACCGTTTCAGATTAATGATTTTCGGGATTTCTTGAACTTGAGAATTCTGAGACGCCTGATGGAGGAATAAACCACAGATGATTGTATTTGATTTGGAGTGTCCCCAGGGGCATATATTTGAGGGCTGGTTTGACAGTCATGATTCATTTGAAGAACAGAATGTTCATGATCTTGTTCGTTGCCCGTATTGTGACGATTCGAACATAAAGAAAGTCATGTCGCCTGTTGCCGTAAAAAAATCGCAACCTGCTTCTTTGATTAGCCAGGAAACCATTGATTACCAGCGGCTCGCAAAAGAGGTGGTGGAATATGTAAAAAATAACTCAGAGGATGTTGGCGCCAGATTTGCCACAGAGGCGCTGAAAATCCATTACGGTGCGGCCGAAAAAAGGAGCATACGTGGTTCAGCAACCGCTGATGAGGAAAAGACCTTGAAAGATGAGGGGGTTGATTTTGTCAAGGTCCCTTTCCCCGTATCAGACGACGACAAAATGAATTGAGATAGGGGTGAAATTAGAAACTTGTCGAAGATCCCGTCTTTAGCGGGAAAACTTGAAACTCGAAATTTTATTCCGCGAAACGCGGACAGGAAATACCTCTACACAGCATCCACTACTGAAGACGCAAGGCGTAGAGCGTAAAGCTTAAGGAACTCAACCCGTAACCTGCAACTTGCGTGTACCAATAACTAATAACCAATAACAAAAAACGAATACCCGATATCCAGTATCCAGAAAGGAGACTTGAAAAATGGGTAAAATCGAAAGAGCCATTATTAGCGTCACCGATAAAAAAGGGATTGTGGATTTTGCAGCATCCCTTTCCAGGTTTGATGTTGAGATACTTTCCACAGGAGGGACTGCGAAAGCACTGCGCCAGGGCGGGATTTCGGTGACGGATATATCCGAATACACCGGGTTCCCGGAGATGATGGATGGCCGTGTCAAGACCCTTCATCCTAAGGTTCACGGGGGGCTTCTGGGTCTGCGAGACAACCCCGAACATGTCAGGATGATGGAGGAGCATGGGATCAAGGGTATTGATATGGTAGTCGTTAACCTTTATCAGTTTGAAAAAACTGTTGCTAAAGAAGGGGTAGCCCTGGAAGAGGCGATTGAAAACATCGATATTGGTGGGCCCTCCATGTTGCGATCTTCGGCCAAGAATTTCAAAGATGTTACGGTTATTGTTGACCCTGTCGATTATGATGTGGTTTTGAAGGAAATGGAGGGTTCAGCAGGTGAAACCACGCTCAAGACCAGGTTTCGATTAGCCAAGAAGGTATTTCGTCTCACCCATGAGTATGACGGAGCGATCAGCCAATATCTGGATAGGACGGACTTATGAGGGTCCATCCTCTTTTTTGATCCGGGACTCTCTTTGCCTCTTTTGTTTTTCATGACACGGCATGTTTTTGTGAACATGCCGTTTTTTTATAATGCAGTAAAT
Organism: Desulfobacteraceae bacterium; assembly: GCA_030632525.1. Lineage (GTDB taxonomy): Bacteria > Desulfobacterota > DSM-4660 > Desulfatiglandales > Desulfatiglandaceae > Desulfacyla. Next base: position 5,818 of record DAOVUP010000003.1, read on the forward strand.
TGCCTGGAAAGTCCTGCAGCTTCCTGACCCATCTAAGGTCTTATCTTCAGGCCATGTTGCGTATTTGCAGTTAAGATCACAAAAGTCCATTTCAGGTTTACTCTACATTTAGCTTGATTATATTCCCTTTGATCTTGCTGAGGCCGGCACGGGCAAAGGCTGTTCTTCCGAAGGTTTCTTTGAAAATCTCGTCCTCCATGTTGAGTATGGTATTTATTGAAGGGAGGGCTTCAGCGTTGGATTTATCCACTTCATTTAACGGACAGACCTCCTGGCAGACATCACAGCCAAAAAAACAATTGCCCATTTGTTTTCCCGTATCATCGTTAACCGTGCCGCTCTTTTCAATGGTTAGGTATGATAAGCACCTGGAGGCATTCACGTTATAAGGGGCTTCCAGCGCACCGGTTGGGCAAGCATCTATGCATTTGGTGCATGAACCGCACCGACTCTCCATAAATTCAGTCTCAGGATACGGAATGGAAGCGGTTGTCAGGATCTCAGCCAAAAAAAGGAATGATCCATAGCCTGGTATAATAAGCATGTTGTTTTTTCCTATGAATCCTATGCCTGAGCTATAAGCAAAACTCCTCTCAAGTATGGGAGCCGAATCAACGGTGACCCTTGTTTTTGTCCCAGGATACTGTTGTTTGACTGCTCTCCCCAGTATTTTAGCCAGTTTTCTCAAGCGGTCATGATAGTCAGTTTTGTGGGGTTCACTGTACCTTGCGGCCGAAAAACCTTCCGGTGTGCACGGCTTTTTATGAGAGTAGGGATAGGCGAGGCTGATCACTGTCTGGCAGCCTTCAAGAAGCTTTGCAGGATTTTTCCTGAGATCCAGATGTTTTCCCATCCAGTCCATCTCCCCCTGTTTGCCGGAGGAAATCCATGCATGGAACCGGTCAAAGAATAAGGGTTCTCCAGGACGGGAAAAGCCCAGGGCAACAAAACCCAAATCTCTTGCCTGTTCGATCAGATTCATCGGGAAAACCTCTGAACCCTTATTGCAGATCAAAGGGGGTGAGGCTCTCGAAGCCGTTGTCCGTGACAAGGATGGTTTGTTCAAACTGTGCTGAGAGGGAACTGTCCCGGGTTACGGCAGTCCAGTTATCGTCTAAGATGTTCAGATCCTTTTTACCTAAGTTTATCATGGGCTCAATAGTGAATACCATACCCGGGATCAGGATTATGCCCTCTCCTTTACGTCCGTAATGTGGGACCTGGGGAGGTTCATGAAATCCAAAACCGACACCGTGCCCCACAAATTCCCTGACAACCGAGCACCCTTGACCTTCCGCATAACTTTGAATGGCCCAGCCTATATCTCCTATGCTGTTACCAGGTCTGACGGCAGCCATCCCCCTTTTCAGGCATTTGCGGGCTACCCTGACAATTTTCTGTGCATCAGGTCTCGGCGTTCCCACGAAAAAGGTCTTATTGATATCAGAATAATAGCCGTTTAAGATGGGAGTGACATCCACATTGACAATATCCCCATCCTTCAAAATCCGCTCTCCAGGGATGCCGTGACAGATTACCTCATTGACAGATACGCAGACGCTTTTCGGAAAACCGCGATAATTTAATGGGGCAGGGGTGGCGCCGTTTTTTATGGTGAAATTATGGACAAGGGTGTTTATGTCATCAGTTGCAATCCCCGGTCTTATTTGTGATTCCACCAGATCAAGGGTATCCAGTGCCAAACGTCCTGCCTTTCTTATACTATTTATGTCCTTTTCTTCCTTAAGCCTGATACTGTATTTCTTGAGATATAGTTCCTTATCCGCTTCCATATCTTTTGAATTTTCCTTGCGTAGACAGCATCTCTTATACTTCTTTCCGCTTCCGCACGGGCATGGATCGTTTCTGTGTACTTTTAGTTTTCTGTTTTTCATCAAAGCCTTTCTTTGTGAACGGTTTAGATTTTCGATGTATTATTGAAAAACTCGTAAAAAGTCTCCCAGGCTATCACTCCCGCGAAAGCGGGAGTCCAGTCCCGCCTATATTTCCCTGGATTCCCGCTTTCGCGGGAATGACGAAAACAGGTGAGTGACTTTTTATCAATTCATCACTATTAATCTCTTTCTGGACGAGCTCAAGTGTTTTCCACAGGGATAGTAGAAAATCGGTCTTATTGTGTCAAGATGTATTCCCTGCCCTTAAAGCTTGAACAATATGCACGTGGTGAAGGTAATAGGAGGAACATCCCTGGGTGACTTGTCATAAAATAAAAAAGCCGCTTTCTTCAGAGAGCGGCTTTTTTGTTCAAAAAAATGGGTTTAAAAGGGGGAGAGCTATTTCTTTTTCTTCGCGTGGCATTTGTTACATTTTTTAAATGGACCGGTTGGTTTGTCTTCTTTTAATAATGCCTTGTGACAGTTCTTGCAGTTCTTATGATAGGCGTTCTGCAGCTTCAAGGTCTTGTCTTTCTTTTTCTTAGGATCATGACATTTGCTGCACTTATCTACGTGATCCCCTTCCTTCCAAACATTCTTGCCATCTTTGAACACATGGTGGCATTCGGTACAGGCGATCTTATAATCTACGTTATGCTTCTTGTGTGAAAGCTTTACAGAGCCTTTTTTATCCTTTTTGTACCCCTTGTTTTTAAGTGTGACCTCATCGGGCACAGCTTGTTTTTCTGTGGCAGTCAGGGCACCCACGGTCAAGAAGAGCATGCCTGTGAGAGCAACAATCAAAATGGTCAGAAATCTCTTGTTCATCTACGTTTTACCTCCTTTTCTCCAAATTATTGAACATATAACATCAATAAGAAACGCAATTAAGAAACGCAATTAAGAAACGCATAACTGACTACCTATCAGTATATTAAGATAAAAGAACTCTTGTCAAGAAAATATCCTTTCTAAGGGCTCGCGCAAAAATAATTTCACATTTTCGCATCCTATCTTCAGGTCATTTTCGACAGCGCCTCAATCGCAAAATCCTCGAAATAGTACAACTATTCCTTTGGTTTTACTCAATTGGCTCAGCCAAATCTAACCTAAATCTGGACGCCAATTCTATGAACTTATTTTTGTGCGAGCCCTAAGCCCCTTCGCTCTCCATAAAAGTTACCAACTCACGAAGTACCTTCAAGGATTCCTTTGCCTCTGCCTCATCTATTTTGTGTATGGCAAAACCTGCATGGACAATTACGTAGTCTCCTATTTTAGCGTCTTCAAGGAGGAGAAGACTGACTTCTCTCTGGGTCCCCTCCATATCAATGGTGCCCATCTTATCGTTTATTTTAATGATCTTGGCTGGAATGGCTAAGCACATGATTATTCATCTCTTTTATCATTATAACCCGCGCCTAAGCGGTCAAGTTCCTTCAAAACCATGGCAATCAGATCATCCATTTTTTCCTGCACAGGGGGTGTCAGTTCAAGGCTTAAGGTCTCGATGTCCTCGGGTTCTATCCCTACGATAACCGTTTCAGGGACCTTATCAAGGGCCTGGCATAGGGTCAGGGCCTCCAGGAGGTCTACTTGGTGGAGGGAGTTTTTTGCAAGAATACGCTTTGGTATTTCATCCCCTGCAAGCCGGTGCAGGGCCCCGGGTGCTCCGCTATTTTTGATGGCATCCACAACGATTAGCTGATCTGCTTCGGAGATTATCCCTAAAAGATTCATGCCTAAAACACCCCCATCTTCTATGGATACATTTTGGGGGAATTCATATCGTTCAAGCAGGGTTTTTATCGCATGGATGCCCACGCCCTCATCGGTAAAGAGAAGATTTCCTACGCCCAAGACCATGATATGTTTTGTGTTCGAGGTTGTCATAATATTCAAAATGTCAACGCACTATATAGTAGGGGGCGTTCTTTCTTCAAGGTGTTTTTTCATTCCCGACCCAAATTTTCTCAGGTCCCCTGTTCCTGTGTTCGGCGAAGTGCTTGCAAGGCATCCGAGAGCAATTCCTTCATATCACTATCCGATCCAGGGTCAAGAACGGCCACACCGAAGCTCACCTTAATCTGGATCGGTTCCGATTCAATCTGGACCAGAGACCCGGTTAACAAGGTTTTTATACGATCGCAGAGGGCGTGAGCTTCTTCACCAGCAGTGTGGGTTAACATGGCGGCAAACCGGTTTGAATCGTAACGGCACAGGAAGTCTGCCTTCCTGGCATGCTGTTTGAGCAGCGTTCCCGTCTCAGTTATGAAACGATCACTGGCCCTGTGACCGTACTTAGAGGTCAGGTCGGAAAGGTTGTCCAGGCCTAAAACAAAAACGGAAAGGGTCGCCTTATATCTGCGAGACCTGGCGATCTCCTTTTCCAACATACTGACAAAGAAATCACGGGTGTAGAGACCACTCAGTTCATCAGTGACTGTTTCATCTAAATAGCATTTTGTGATGTTCTCCAAACGATCGCATAATATGGTCATCAGGTTATAAAAGAATCTGTGGGCAGTCGGGGGATAAAGCCATTGAAGTCGTCTGATCATCTGGTCGTTGATCTGGAGGAGTTCGGCTGCCTTTGAGGCGATGACTGTGGCCGATCTCTCACACGACCTGATCATGCCCATCTCTCCTACCACATCTCCTGCCTTCAAGATGGCTATAATCCGTTTTGAGCCCTGAGTTCCATCTCTCAGATCTTTTTCAGAAAGGTCCACCACCTCCAATTCACCTGAAATAATGGCATACATGGAGTCGCTTACCTCTCCCTTCTTGAATATAATGTTTCCACCTTCGTGTTTCCTCAAGGCCCCTGCCATCAAAATATAATGAACCTGCGTGCGAGACAGGCCTTTAAAGAGGGGAATCCCCTTCTGTGGGTCTTTGCCCAATTTCAATTTGAGCAAGTCCCAAATAGTCACCAGCTCCACATGAAGCATCAGGGAAGGGAGGAGGATGAGATCTGCCACTAAGGCCGAGAACATTGTTATGATCATCAAGAGACCGAAAACGGCCGTAGGCTTGAAATGAGAGAACATCAACACGGAAAAGCCGAGACCGATGGTCACGGTAGTAAAAATGATCGGTTTTCCCATACGGCGAACAGTGTTACTCAGGGCCTTTTCTTTATTGAGGTTCCCCTTAAACTCCCTATTATAGCTCACCAGATAATGTATGGTATCATCAACAGCCAGCCCGATGGCAATACTTGCGATCAGGCTTGTTGCCATGGATAGGGGGATCCCAAACCAGCCCATAACTCCAAAACTGACTATAATGGGAAAGCAGTTGGGAAGGATTGCGATGAAGCCAACCTTGTAAGAGATGAAAAGCAAAAACATGATGGCAAAAACAAGGATCAGGGTCAGAAAGAGACTCCTGACCTGGCCATCAGAAATAAGATGGCTGCTGTGGGAAATGACAATACCGAAACCGGTGACCTGAAAGGAGAATTTGCCCGGAAAATGCTTGCGGAGATAGTCTTTTATATGGGTTTCGGTAGCCAGGAAGTCGATGGAACTGGAGATATGGGTCCTCAGCATGATATTTGCCTTGGAAAAGTCCGAATCCATAAACCCCTTTAGCATATCCTGGCCTAACATTGTCTTAAAACTATTCACGAGCATACGAACTTCAAAAGGTTCTTCGGGCAGGGCGTAAGACTCTTGCTTATATTGGTTGGTGGCGTAATTGACCAATTTTAAATAATCAACAAAGGAGATGGTTTTGTCCACACCCTGCAATGAAGTAAGAAAGTTTTGAAGACGGGCAATTTGTTTCAGATGATCCGGATTTTCAAAGTATGCTTCCCGGCCGCTGTCAATAACCACATTGATGGGGAAACTCCCGGACAAATCCTGATAGACATCATTGAAATGCCGGGCTACAGGGGTATCCTCTTTGAAAAACCCCACAGGGTTTGTTTCAACTTTGATACGTGAAACACCAACCATTCCTGTTAAGGCAATGATAGCTATTAAAGAGAGGGTGATCTTCTGGTGCCGAAGATTTAGTTGTATAATTTTTGAAAGGACCCAATCTAAAAAGCGGTTTTGTCTCGATTCATGTTCATCCTTTCTCTTGGGAAAGGGTAAGAGACCCATAACAGCGGGAAGGAAGGTGAGTATAATGATAAGCATGGAAAGGATGCCGAAACAGGAGAAAAGCGCGAATTCGCGAATTTCGTTAACCCTGTTGATGAGCAGAGATCCTAAACCGATGGACGTTGTAATCACGGCAAGAGAGGTGGGGAATCCCAGCTTGCTAAAGCATCGGAAGGATGCCTCCTGAGGAGAGGTGGATGTCTTGATGGAAGAAAAGTACTCCGGGAAAATATACATGCAGTAGGCTGTTCCCACGGCAATCAGAAAAACGGGAACGATCATGGTCAATAAGGAGAGGGGGGTTCCTGTCCAGGCCATAAGACCGAAGGTCCAGGTAAGGGCGATGATGACAGCGCCTGCAGGGATCAGTACTCCCCGCAGATTGCGGAAGAACAGGAAAAGGATCAGGGCAATGAGGGAAAGGGTTAGCACGGGCAGTGTCAGGAAATCCTGCTTTGTGAATCGTGCCAGGGCCGATGAAACGATCGGCATACCAATCTGGTAAAGGGAAAATGAAGCCTGATACTCGTCTATCAGGCTTTTTACTCCATTTATAACCTGGTCTTTCTGCTCAATATCCTCAAGTATGAGAGTGATAGCGGTCGTCTTTTTGTCTTTGGAAATGAGGTTCTTGTGGAAGAGATCAATGTCAGAAACCACATCTTCAAAATCCTTTAAGTCCCACTTCTCTGTGAGGTCCATGGCCTTTCTTATGCCAGGAAGACTGATAACCCTTCTTATACCCTCGATTTGTGAGAGTGACTGGGCCAGCCGGTCGATTTGCCGGAAGGTCTCTGGATGAAAAACAGCCTTTGTTTTGGCCACAACCAGTATGATCTCTTCACTGCCAAATTCCTTTTTGAATTGATTATATTCTAAGGTTTCGGGAAGGTCCTCGAAAGTGAGGTTGTAGATGGATGTCTCAAATCGCAACGAAGGAATTTGTAAGGCAAAAAGTACCGTAATAAGGGTAGTCAGGAGGATAATCTGGATGGGATGATATACTATATATTTGAGGCAGGATTCCGGACGCACTGTCTTGAGCAGGTGTGGCATTTACATGTCCCCGTGGAAACGTACTGAGACCTTTGCAAAACGCCCCCTTTCGAAGTCTGCGCTTATCTGCCCAATCTCAGCGGCAGGCTCAGATTTTAGTCCTCGAAATATTCAATATATTCCTGTGGTTAAAATTTTCGCCATCCTTGATCTTGACCAAAATTGAACATTTTTCAAAGGTCTCATATTCTGATGCCGATAAAATAGCCCCTCAGCCCTCATCAGTCAAGGGGGCCTGAAGGGCTATTTATAAAACATGCTTTTTTTACAGCGCTTTTACCTTATAGACCTGATTTGAATCGGGATCGATTACATGCACAGCGCAGGCAATGCATGGATCAAAGGAATGTACAGTTCTAAGGATTTCCAAAGGGTTTTTAGGATCTGCGACCGGTGTTCCGATGAGAGCTTCCTCCATAGGCCCTAATTTCCCGTTCTTGCAACGTGGCCCTAAATTCCAGGTGGAAGGGACCACGTACTGGTAGTTTTTGATCTTCCCATCCTCTATCTCGATCCAGTGACCCAGAGAGCCCCTGCCCACATCGTTCAGACCGACACCTTTACCGCTCTTGGGCATGGTCCAGGACGTACAGGTCTCGGAGTTCCCCTTTTTCAGGTTACCCACAAGCTCCATCATCCAGGGTTCCATGGCATTGCCGATCACAAGGGTCTCTAAAGCACGTGCCGCAGTTCGGCCCAAGGTGGAGAAGAGGGCCGCAGCGGGAAGGCTCAGCTTCTGCAGGGTTCCATTCACCACATCTGTAAACTCCTTCTTCCCATAGCCATATGCCACAAGTACCCTGGCCAGGGGCCCGACTTCACAGGATGCATCACCATAACGCGGGGCCTTGAGCCAGGAATATCTGTCGGCGGTGTCGTATTTAGGATCACCTTCAATCGGTCTGGTCTCACCCTGATAAGGATGTCTGGCCCCATTCCCCTTGTACCATGAACGGGAAATATGCTCTGTGACTTTTTCAGGGTCGGCCATCTTAACGCCTGCTATATCGCGGTTCATGATCACACCGCGCGGCAGGAAGAGACTCTCTGGCTCTTTGGCCGATTGAGGCAGGTCTCCCCATGCCAAGAAATTTGTGGTCCCTCCTATGCCGCCCCAATCTTTATAAAAGGGCGCAATGGCCAAAACATCAGGGATATAAACGTTTTTCACAAAGTCCTGGGTCTCTTTCCAGAGATAGAGGAATTCTGCGATTCGATCAGGGGTGAGATCCTTGACGCAGGTCACACCGCCAACCGCAAGGGCCTGGAGGTGGGGATTCTTTGCCCCGAATATGGCGTGCATCCTGACCGCCTTGGCCTGAATACGAAGGGCCTCGATATAGTGGGCCGTTGCCATAAGGTTCGCTTCGGGGGGGAGAGTATATGCGGGATGACCCCAGTAAGCATTGGCAAAAGGACCAAGTTGCCCGCTATCAACAAAGGTCTTGATCCTTTGCTGCACTTGCCTGAAATAGGCGGTTCCACCTTTTGGGTCATTGCTCACATTATCTGCCAGGGCCGCTGTTTTCTTTGGATCGGCTTTCAGGGCATCGACCACGTCCACCCAGTCTAAGGCGGAAAGCCCGTAAAAATGTACAATATGGTCTTGCTGGAACTGGGCCCCGTGGAGCAGGTTTCTGATGATACGCGCATTGTCGGGGATCTGAACGTTAACGGCGTCTTCGACTGCCCTCACCGAGGACAGATAGTGGGTGTAGGTTCAGACTCCGCAGGATCGCTGCACAAAAAGCGGGGCATCACGGGGGTCGCGCCCCTGCAATATAATTTCAATTCCCCGGAACATCTGACCGGAACTCCAGGCGTTCTTGACTTTGCCGCCCTCCACCTCCACTTCGATTCGCAGATGACCCTCTATTCTGGTAATTGGATCGATGGTAATTCTTTTGCCCATTTTATCTCCTCTCTTTTCTTAAGAGTTTTTGTTTCGATTCGAGACTGAATGCTTTGCCAACCTCTAGGAGCTTGTCCGAGAATGAGAGATTTTTTGCAAGATCAAGGAAGGCGAAGATTTTAACCGCAAGAATACATTGAATTATTATAAGGATTAAAATTTGAGCCTGACGCGGAAATTGCGGAAAATAGCCATTCTCGGACAGCCTCCTAGTCGTATTCCTTGAAGAAGGGGGTCATTTTATCCCAGAATGCCGGTTCACTGCACCCTATGCAGGGGTGTCCAGCCTCTATGGGCCAGCTTGTCCCATCATTAAATTTGGCGATGGGACAGTTGTTATAGGTGTCCGGTCCTTTGCAGCCCACCTTGAAGAG
>DAOVUP010000102.1 GCA_030632525.1 Desulfobacteraceae bacterium
GATCCCTTGAAATGCTTGAGCGGACATGCTAAAGTATCAGTATAAAAAACAAGAAAGAAAATAACAAGAAGAAGAAAAAGAAAAAGACAGACATGAATGAGCTGGCTTTGAATGTTGTTCAAGAGGCAACAAAGGAACATTCTAAATCCCAAAAAGAGAAGCGGGAAGATGATTAACCGGGATGTTCCTCATCAATCTCATTTTCTTCTGTTAAAGTATCCTCAAATAAATCAATCCATCCTTTCAATTTATTAGATATGTGAAGTTTCCGTATCATTTTTCATCCCCGCATCAGGCGGGACTGAACCAGGCTTCGGTCCAAGGGACTCACTGTCCGAAAGAAAGGGCAAATTTTTAATATTGGTATAAAATACATAAAAGAAAAGGAGTTTAAGATGATGAATATCGGATGGATAGGCACTGGTGTAATGGGTACTTCCATGGCCGGCCACTTACAGACGGCCGGTCATAATCTCTCGGTTTTTAACCGCTCCAGAGGGAAAGCAGAGAACCTGCTGAGTAATGGGGCTAAATGGTGCAGTTCGCCGGCGGAGGTGGCGTCAAACTCCGAAATAGTCTTCACGATTGTAGGACATCCTGCTGATGTCCGGGAAGTCTATTTGGGAGAGAATGGTGTCCTTAAGGCAGAAAGCCCCTGCAGCATTGTGGTTGATATGACAACGAGCCAACCGAGTCTGGCCAAAATGCTCTATGAGGAATCGGCAAAAAGAGGTATCGAATCCCTTGACGCCCCTGTTTCAGGCGGCGATGTGGGGGCAAGGGATGCTAAACTTGCCATTATGGTCGGCGGGAAAAAAGAGATTTTCGATAAGGTGTTTCCCCTTTTTCAACTCATGGGACCCACCATCTCTTATATGGGCGGCCCGGGAAGCGGACAGCACACCAAGGTGTGTAATCAGATCGTTGTGGCCGGAAATATGATAGGGACATGTGAAGCGCTTCTCTATGCGGCAAAACAAGGTCTTGAGAAACAACAGGTAATAGATATCGTCGGAAAAGGGGCGGCCAGTTCATGGGTGATCAATAACCTGGGACCGCGAATCGTTCAAGGAAACTACGATCCAGGTTTTTTTGTGGAGCATTTTATCAAGGATATGGGAATTGCTCTGGATGAGGCCGCTGCCATCGGCCTTTCTCTTCCCGGACTCGCCCTGGTCAACCAACTGTACATAGCGGTCAAGGCCCAGGGGCATGGCCGGTCAGGGACCCAGGCGCTGTTTCTTGCCCTTCAGGCATTAAACGGCGAGGCATAGAAATTAAAGCTAAGTGAACTAAAGTGACTAAAGTGAACTAAAATGCCTAAAGTTAAAAAAGGAGAAGCGGGAATGAAGATGATGTCCGACATGATCAAGAAGTATACCGTTTGTTAACCCATGTACTGAAACCCCACTTCACTGGAGGAGGTAAAAATGGCTAAACTGTTATGGCAGCCTTCGGAAGATAGAATCAAGAAGACCAATATTTATCGATTCATGGGTCTTATTAACGAAAAATACAACAAGGACTTCACAGAATATGGTCTGCTATACCAGTGGTCCATTGAAAATATTCCTGATTTCTGGGCATCCATGTGGGAATTTGCCGAAATAAAGACCTCGAAACCCTATACGCAGGTAGTAGATGACGTAACAAGAATGCCTGGGGCCAAATGGTTTGAAGGGGCGTATCTCAATTTCGCAGAAAACCTTCTTCGTTACCGGGATGACCAGATAGCCCTTATCTTTAAAGGGGAGTTTCAGGATTCTATCAAGATAACATATTCGGAGCTGTATGATGAGGTAGCACGTGTTGCCAAATCCCTGAAAGAGGCCGGGGTTCAGGTGGGAGACAGGGTTGCGGGTTTTATGCCCAACATGCCGGAAACTATTATAGCCATGTTGGCTGCCACGAGTCTCGGGGCTGCCTGGTCTTCCTGCTCTCCTGATTTTGGAATAAAGGGTGTGCTGGATCGTTTCGGTCAGATCAAACCTAAGGTACTGTTTACGGCCAACGGCTATTTTTTCAAAGGGAAGAGCTTCGCTTCCCCCGCGAGGGTTTCCGATATTTTAAGGGAGATCCCGTCCATTGAGCATGTTGTCGTAGTCCCTTATACAGAACAAAACCCCGACATCACCCAGTTGCCTAAGGCAGTGGACTACAGTCAATTCAAATCGACAGATAAATCTTTGGAAATTGAATTTGAGCAGCTCCCTGCTGATCATCCCCTATATATCATGTTCACCTCCGGCACAACAGGCCTTCCCAAGTGTATGGTGCAGAGCGCTGGCGGTATTTTAGTGCACCACATGAAAGAGCTTATGCTGCATGCCGATCTGAAGCGGGAAGACACCATCTTTTACTTTACCACATGCGGGTGGATGATGTGGAACTGGCTGACCAGTTCATTGAGTGTAGGTGCAACACTGGTTCTCTTTGACGGCAACCCCTTTCACCCGAACCCGGGGGCCCTCTGGAAAATGGCTCAGGACGAAAAGATAACTATCTTTGGGACCAGTGCGGGGTATATTGCGGCACTCCAGAACGCAGCTGTAAAACCCGGCAAGGAGTACGATCTCACACCCTTGAAGGCTGTTTTGTCAACGGGATCCCCCCTTTCTGTTGAAGGATTTGAATATATTTATAATGAGGTTAAGGAGGATCTCCAGTTAGCATCCATCTCCGGCGGATCAGATATCAACGGATGTTTTGCCGGGGGCAATCCCATGGGTCCGGTCTATGCCGGTGAACTTCAGTGCAGACAGCTGGCCATGAAGGTGGAAGCCTTTGACGAAAACGGGAAACCGGTCATCAATAAACAGGGGGAACTGGTCTGTACGGCGCCTGCGCCCTGCATGCCCATTTATTTCTGGGATGACCCCAAAGGGGAGAAATATCATGCCGCCTATTTTGATGTGTATCCCAATATATGGCGACACGGGGACTTTATAGAGATCAACGACCGGGGAGGTGTTGTGATCTATGGCCGGTCCGATGCCACACTCAATCCCGGCGGTGTAAGGATCGGAACTGCCGAAATCTACAGGCTGGTGGAAGGTATGGACGAGATTGAGGACAGTCTGGTTGTCGGTCAGAGCTGGAAAGGCGACGTCCGCGTCATTCTCTTTGTCAAGATGGCTGAAGGATACGATTTGACTGATGACCTGAAAAACAGGATCAAGGGGGTTTTGAGAAAGAACGCATCCCCCAGGCATGTACCGGCCAAGATCATCGAAACCCCCGCTGTACCCTATACCCTGAATATGAAGAAGGTTGAGTTGGCCGTCAAGAAGGTCATCGAGGGTCAGGCCGTCCTCAATAAAGATGCCTTAGGCAATCCGGAATCCCTCGATTTCTATGGGAATTTGAAAGAACTTCAGGAAGATTAATCTGCTGAAAGTCACAGATATTGCTTTGGTGCGGAAAGGTGTGCGACTGAAAAAAAGGTTTTCGGTCAAGCATTATTTGGGTTTCTTTTTGATAACGACATATCCCTCTTTTTCAAGGCTCTTTTCTATTGCCTGAATCAACAAGGGCTCGAGGTATCTAACCCACTGTTCGGCGACAACTATCCCTTCTTTTGTTATCTCAGGTCTGACTGAGGCCATTTTCTTCCCTAAGGGGCTTTCGTAGAATTTGATAAGCGCCCGTATTTCGTTATGTGTATAATGCCTGTCGTATATGGGAACCACCCGGTCCACCAGTCCTCCCTGGGATGAGATTTGTCTTTTCACTAATGATATGGTCGTGCTTTTCATGATCGCAAGAACAGCCTCAATAACTACCGGGTTGTCTTTTGCAATCGCCTTCTTCAGGATAGGAAAGATCTTGTCAACTACGCTGTCAGCGGAGAGAATAACAACCTCTTCCAACCCGGTTAGTTCAATTAATTTCTTGATATCCAATCTTTTTTCAGGGTTTATGGTCTTTACACCGGCGTCTGCCAAATTGATTATAAGCAGAGCAAAGACCAGCGAACAGAGAATTATTTTGAAACCAGCAGTACAGATCTTCATTGAAATACAGCCCTCCTATGGAAAATATTGAATCATGAAGCCCACGCTCATTCTCATCAATCCCTGGATTTACGACTTTGCGGCCTATGACCTCTGGTCCAAGCCGCTCGGTCTTCTGCATCTTGCAGGTTGGCTCAGGGGGCGTGGGTTTGATATACATCTTATAGATTGTTTGGACGTACACCATCCCGGTATGCCAGGGAACAGTTCCTTGACACCTCCTAAGAGGCGTCTTTATGGAACCGGCAAATTCTGGAGGGAGGTAGTCCTAAAACCCTCACCCTTACAGAATATTCCGAGGCCGTACAGCCGTTACGGCCTTTTACCAGAAGTATTTGAACAAGAGCTGAGAAAGATCAGAAACCCATCTGCCATTCTGATAACCTCCCTCATGACCTACTGGTACCCGGGTGTTAGAAAGGCCGTTAACTTAGCTAAAAGGGTCCATCCCGGGGTCCCCGTCATTCTCGGGGGGATATATGCAAGGCTTTGCCGTGACCATGCCCTCATGAGCTCGGGGGCAGACAGCGTGGTTTACGGTCATGGTGCTGCATCTCTTTTGGCGGCCTTGGATGAAAATGGTATCCATATCCCGGCAACCCTCCCCGATGTCGGCCGGCTAACATATCCTGCATTTGATCTGCTGACACGGATTGACTATGTCTGCGTTATGACATCATTAGGGTGCCCGTACAGATGTCAGTACTGTGCCAGTCATTTCTTACAGCCAAATCTGATCAGGAGAGAACCGGATGAGGTCTTAGAAGAGATCGTTTTCTGGCACAAAGAGTTTGCAGTTCGGGACTTCGCCCTTTATGACGATGCGTTTTTAGTGGAATCCGGCAACCATGCAGGGTTGCTCCTCGAAAGTCTTGCACGTCTCGACCTGGATCTCAGATTTCACACACCCAACGCCCTCCATGTGAGGGAGATCACAGGAGAGATCGCGAGGCTCATGCATGGGACCGGTTTTCAAACGATTCGTCTCGGTCTGGAAACTTCTGATATCTCGCTTCATGGAGATCTGGATAACAAGCTCTCAAAGGGCGATTTCGAGCGTGCCATGCATAACCTGCTCAAGGCCGGTTTTGACACTAAAGAGATCGGGGCTTATATCCTGACCGGGTTACCGGGGCAAACGGTAGATTCGGTCGTAGAAACCATCAATTTTGTGGGAGCCAATGGGGCCATCCCCTATTTATCAGAATATTCCCCCATTCCCCACACCCCCATGTGGGAGAAGGCCCTGGCCAGTTCCAAATATGACCTCGCATCGGAGCCTCTGTTTCATAACAATACCCTCTTGCCCTGCTGGGATGAATCTAAGAAGAGGGATCTTCCTATGGTGAAGAGACTTGTATCTCAGATTCGGGAAAAATACAGGTAGGGGTGATGCGGGTTGCGGGTACTGGGTATTAGGGACTGGGTACTGGTTAGAGGTTGCAGGTTGCGAGTTGCGGGTTTTCAATCATCAGTCAACAATCATCAATCCATCATGTCCTGTTTATTACACCTGCGGCATACCCTGCCCCAAAACCGTTATCGATATTTACTACAGTTACCCCTGAGGCGCAGGAATTCAGCATCCCTAACAGGGCGGTAACACCTTGGAAGCTTGCCCCGTAGCCCACGCTGGTCGGAACTGCAATTACAGGCTTGTCGACCAGGCCGCCTACTACGCTCGGCAAGGCCCCTTCCATTCCGGCCGCCACCACAATAACAGCGGCCCCAGTGATCTTTTCCCAATGTCCAAGGAGTCTGTGAAGCCCGGCTACCCCCACATCATAGATCGTATCTACTTCATTTCCCATGAATCTTGCTACAATAGCAGCTTCCTCGCCAACCGGGATGTCTGATGTCCCTGCCGTCATGATCAGGATTGTCCCTCTGCCTGAAATCTCTACGGGCCGCCTGATTACTGTCAGCATCCTCGCCTTTTCATGGTAGGTGCTTTCAGGAAAACGGTCCTGGATCTCTCTTGACTTATCCAGGGACAGACGCGTCACCAGGACGTTTTCTTCCTGGGCAAGCATCTGTTCCATAATCCCTATGATTGCAGGGACGTCTTTGCCTTCACCGAAAATGACCTCTGAAAGCCCCTTTCTAAGGGTACGGTGGTGATCAATACAGGCAAACCCCAAATCCTCAAAGGGAAGATTCTTGAGTCTTTCAAGAGAGTCTTCAACTGTTATCTCGCCTCTGCTGAGACTTTCCAATAGATTTTTCAGGACGTCTTGATTCATTATCAGTGGAACCTCGTTCTTATCCCCGGAGCTTTTTCGCCAACTCCGCTACCCTGTTGCCGAGCTTTATTCCGTTATCTTCGGTTTTTGCATCCGGCTCTCCAACGCAAGCCACACCATAATGCCCGGTGGCCGACATGGGGTCTCC
>DAOVUP010000217.1 GCA_030632525.1 Desulfobacteraceae bacterium
GATGGAGATAATTGAAGAGCTGAAAGCAGAAATCCTTTGCTGCCTAAGCCTTCGCCGCACTCACCGAATATGATCCCCAGGTCTGGGTTTAGGAGGAATGATGAAGCTAAAAAACAAGGTTGCCGTTGTAACCGGAGCAGGAAGAGGCATAGGTCGAAGTATTTCTTTGGCTTTTGCAAGGGAAGGGGCGCATGTGGTTCTTGCTGCCCGCTCGCATGATCAATTGGATCAGGTGGCTGAGGAGATCAAGCTTATGGGCACGAGGGCTTTGGCGGTCCCTTGTGACGTTTCAGTCGCCCAGGATGTTCAGGCCCTGGCAAAGGTTGTCCGTGATGAATTCGGAAGGCTTAATATTTTGGTCAATAATGCCGGAATCTCAAGACGTTCCAAATTCCTGGAATATAAAGATGAAACCTGGCTGGAGGTCATCTTAGTGAATCTTTTTGGAGTTTATCTCTGCACAAAGGCCCTTTTACCCATGATCCAGCATGCTGGTGAGGGGCGTATCATTATCATGGCCTCTACAGCAGCTAAAAACCCCGTCCCCTTCAATACTGCATACAGTGCCTCCAAGCATGGTTTATTGGGTTTGACCAAATCACTGGCAAGCGAGCTGGCCCTTTCAGGCTACCCCAATATCACGGTCAATGCCATCTGTCCCTTCTTTGTGAACACAGAAATGTTCACCGGTCCTCAGGGATATGTCGCCCAAATGACTAAAAACATGAATCTGTCCGAGGAGGAAGTTACAGAAAAAGCAGTGGCCCGTAACCTGCAAAGTCGCATCTTGGAACCCGAGGAAATAGCCTCTTTGGCCCTCTATTTGGCCTCAGAAGATTCAAGGGGAATTACCGGCCAGGCACTCAATGTCTGCGGCGGAAATGTATTCCATTAAACGGCGGGCAAGCGCCTCGGTTGCGCCTTCCTATCATACCAGAGGAAGGAGAGAATGGGCAAAAACCAACCCCGGTGATGAAAAAACTGGTTGACTTTATGTTGTCCATCTGAGAGATATAACCATTTTCTTGTGCAGGAGGCGAAAGGGTGGCGGGAAAAAATTATTTGGATGGCAAAAGAAAGACAAGGAATTTTGGGATAAGCTAAAATATCAACTTTAAGGTTTAAAGCCTCTTCTTCTGTAACATTCCTCGCTGCTTTACCAATAACGACGGCCAACTCCCCTTCATAGTCCACCTCGGGCCCTTTCAACTGACACTTGGGGAGCCTAATGGGCGCACCTGGATGATTAAGGGAACCATTATTCTTAATAAAAAGGATAGGGTATTCCGGAACCACGTTCCCGAACTCTCTTGCGTGTTCCGCATAATTCCTGCCAATACATAGGATGTTAGTCGGTACGATAGGAGCAAGCAAACGAAACACGTGAGCTCGTTCACCTGTTGGCTTTAGACCCTCAAAAAAATTACCACCTAAAAGTTCAGCCCGCCCCCTGGCAACACCATTCTGCACGATATTCTTATCCAATCCATACTGAACCTGACCTCTTTTATCTTCAAAGCGAATTATACGCATCGTGGCTCTCTCCTTTTCATCTTATTAATCTCCTGAACCCTAAGAAAGAATGGACGTGAGAGAAAAGTGCGTGTATCTATAAAGCGCGCTAAAAGGACTTTATGAACAAACTTACATTCTATGTTCGACACTAAAGAACTATAGATTATTTTATAGCATATATAGCTCAAATATCACTGTCAATGTTAGTGGCTTTCCAAGTATTCCGACTGGACGAGCCTTAAGCGCATAAAGTCTATAAAAATTGACCTGTGGCATTGACATTCAATTTTAATTTACTTAGTGTTCACATTGAAATCAAAACCACCTATCATTGATGAGGCCTTTAAAAACAGGGAGCTTTCATATTGGACGTTAAAAAACTCCTTCCCCTTTATATCGGTGCAGCTATCGGGCCTCTTGGTGGGTTTGGTATTGTCACTCTGATCCCCGTCTTTGTCCAGGCCTGGGCCGTTGAGTTTGGCACCGCCTCTCTCTCAATTACCTTCTACATGGCTCCTTTTATTATCATCCTGATCTTCTCAGGGTCGATCGCTCAGGTATTCGATGTAAGGAAGACCCTTCTATTTGGATTTGCTGTTTATGCCCTGGGGGCTGCCATGTGTGGACTGTCACCCAATCTGTGGACACTGCTCGCTAGCCGAATCGTTCAGGGAATAGGAGCGGGGTTTCTCACCCCCGTTATTATGGCCCTGATAGGTGAACTCGTTCCGGAGCGACATGTTGGCAAGGCAATGGGAATTCTTGGACTGGCTTATACTGTTGGAGTCACCCTCGGGCCGCTTATTTCGGGGCTGATAGAAGTCCGTTATGGCTGGCCTTGGTTCTTCTATTTCCTGACCGCCATTGCTTTAGGAGCAGGGACCCTTTATGCAGTTTCAAGGGATACCAAACAGCCAGGAAAGGGAAAGCAATTTGGACTCCTTGAGATCCTTCCTATTCTAAAACAGGCCCTGCTACAACCAGGTGTCCTTTACCTGAGCCTCGCTGCATTTAGTCTGTTCATCGCCTATATTGGAATTATGACCTTCACGGCTGATCATATGAAGACCAGTCTCGGTCTTCCATCAGATAAAATTGGCACCATCCTGTCTGGTACAGGTTTTTCAGGCATCATTGTTTCACCTATAGCGGGATTTCTGGGCGATCATCTGGGTAGGAAAAAGGTCTTTTTTGGGGGTTGTTCGATCGCCATCCTTTCCGTAGTCATGATGGTCTTAAGCCCGAATGCCTTCACTCCTTATCTCATCTGCTTTCTCGTCCTTGGGACAGGAGCGGCCACCGCCTGGACCTCGCTGAATACAATGGCCGTTGAGAGTTCTCCGTCACTTCGTCAACCAGTCACTTCAGTTTACAACGCTATTAAGTTCTCTGGCTACGCACTATCTCCTGTGATATTATCTTTTCTCTACGCACCTCTTCATATCAGGGCTGTCCGACTTGCATGTATATGCGCCATTGTGATCGCCTGCTTTCTTGCTTTAAAACCAAAAATTCATTCAAACAAATTCTGATGAGAGATCAATCAACAAGCATCTTAGAACCCTGGGTTAAATATGCTTTATTGTTTATTCGATAATGTTGACCATAAATGACATTTTGGAATTCTGATCAATACATGGTCCGGCATGGAACCCTCAAGCGTTTTTCCCTGTTGCACCTGGCATGAAATAATGGCTTGGATCAAAATCCGGTTTGCCACGGTAACGTTTGGCTAATGACTCCCGAAATCGTGCGAAAAAACTGACATCAGGCTCTAACCCGATGGTTTCCAACTGCCCGATGATTTCCTCCATGGCGACTGGACATCCCTTAATATAAACCGGCTCTTTAATGTTAGGATCCTTCCGATTCTTTTTTATCATGCAGTTGCCAAAAAGAACGGTTTTGTTAAATCCAGGGGAAGACTTCATCTTTTTTCCGGTAAGCACCTCAATTCCATCGAAGGGTTTTCCCTTGTAGGCAGATGTGATGAGCATTAACAGGGGATTGTACATTGAGGAACACCCCGTGCAAATTGTCTGATCATACTTTGGGATGCTAATACCGGATACCCCGAGCTTGTCCCAATTTCTTGGCCCTGTGTTGTCTTCCCGCCAGCTATAATCCCACTTAAGGAATCTCTTAAATTCATCCGGATGAAGACCTTTCAAAGACAAGGAATCTAAATCCAAAGAACGGTTATTTCTCTTGGCATGGATTGCGATATGCTCAACGGCCGAAGGCTCAAAGCCTGCTATCATCGCACCAACCACATCAACCGCTAAGGGATCCCGGGACACGACCAC
>DAOVUP010000178.1 GCA_030632525.1 Desulfobacteraceae bacterium
AGTCGATATTGTCAATTTTACCCTCCACTGGATTGTTGATTGTTGATTTATGATTGCTCCCCCGAAATGGGGAGATCTTTTCTATCTTTATCACGATCAGTTCTATGTCCTAATTCTTATAAAAACCCCAGTGTTTCCTTTTCAATCGACAATCAACAATCATCAATCATCAATCGAGGGTTCGTCTTTTTCTTCCTTTGCCTCCAATTTCTCTGTTCTTGGAAGGACAATGATCTCAGGCCCCCCTTCTTCACCTTCAATGAATTCAGGTACTTCAACTTCAACTGCTTCGGACACGGCAGCTTCCTTTTCTTTTCTTAATGCGTCTTCTTCCCTTAACCTCTGCTCTGCTAAGGCGTGCCCTTCGATGGCGGCATCCGCGACTTTGGAGCATATCAGTCGTATGGCTCGAATGGCATCGTCATTTCCTGGTATGATGAAATCAATTTCATCTGGATCGCAGTTCGAGTCGGCAATGGCAATTACAGGAATGCCGAGCTTTTTGGCCTCTCGTACTGCTATTTTTTCCCTCTTGGGATCTACTACGAAAACTGCGCCCGGCAGTTCATCCATATTCTTGATCCCCCCGAGGTTCCTTTCTAATTTAAACAGCTCTTTATCCATCTTCAGGATTTCTTTTTTGGTGTAGCGATTGATGGAACCGTCTTCTTTCATCTGTTCCAATTCTTTGAGGCGTGCGATACTTTTCTTGATGGTCTGGAAGTTGGTCATTGTGCCCCCAAGCCATCGGTTGACCACATAGAACATGCCGCAACGTTCGCTCTCTTCCACAACCGATTCATGTCCCTGCTTCTTGGTCCCAACAAAAAGGAGAGGGTACCCGTCAGCTACGGTCCTCACAATAAAATCATAAGCGATTCGGATTAGTCTTACCGTTTTTTGAAGGTCAATGATGTGGATCCCGTTTCGTGCCCCGAATATATAAGGTTTCATCTTGGGGTTCCACCGTCTTGTCTGGTGTCCGAAATGTACGCCTGCTTCCAGAAGTTGCTTCATGTTGATAACTGCCATTCAATCCTCCTTTGTAGTGAGATCGCTTCAGATCTCTATGCCGGTTTTTCCTCAGTTCGGAGCGTTTCGGCCCCAGTGGGGCTGCAGGGGTACCTGGCAAAAATCCGAACCTGTGATTTTTAGGGCTATTTGGCCCTTGAGCTAATTCTCCTAACTTGGTATTATTGAGTGAATCCCTGTGGGCGCCCCTTCACGATCGGCTGATGAATAGGCGCGGAACCCAAAACCTCACATTTTGTCCCAAAGTGAGGCCCAAAATTCATAAGCCGATCTTTATAACATTGCCGATTTTGATTTGCAAGGAAAAAATATTGGGGGATTTAGGGATTTAGGGATTGAGGAATTTAAGAATTGTTCTAAGCAGTCAACCCTGATAATATTCCTCTAAACCCTGTTTTTTGGCTTATTGCGAGCCCATCAATCGCCAATCAACAATCAACAATGGCCAATCATCAATCCCCGGGGGGATAGATCATGGATGAAAATATCAAGAAAGGTATCAAAAAGTTAGCTGAAAATGTTGAAATAGGAGCTGCTCGGTCTATCTTGCGCTGGAAGTACAAGAAAGAGGGGAGAGATGCTCCCGGAGATGATGAGCTAAAGGAACAGTCTCTGAGGGTAGCTGGTAAGGCCCATGAAATTATTGCGGAAAGAGGAAGAAACGTCTGGAATGAGCTCAAAAAGGTGTACGCAAAAACCGGTGCCAAAGAGGAGTCAGACGAGTGATATACAACAAGCTGCTTCTTAGAATCAGAAACGATCTGGATGAAAATGAGAAGGAAAGATTTTCTTCATGGGCTTGTCTCAGTTGTCAAGCTGTTAGAAGAGAGAGAGATGATGACATTGAACGAGGGCACAGACAGAGTTTTTCGGTTGATTCTGACCGGATACTCCATTCTTTGGCCTATTCCCGGTATATAGACAAGACTCAGGTTTTTTATTTGATAAAAAATGATCACATCACCCACAGGGTTTTGCATGTGCAACTTGTGTCCAAGATAGCAAGGACCATAGGACGTCTTCTCCGGCTTAATGAGGATCTGATTGAGGCCATAGCCCTTGGGCACGATATTGGTCATACTCCCTTCGGGCATGATGGCGAGAGATTTCTCTCCGATCTTTGTGAATCTCATCAGATAGGCCGGTTTCTCCATAATATACAGGGTGTCCGCTTCCTGCAGGAGATAGAGAGGAAGGGGAAGGGATGGAACCTGACGCTGCAGGTGTTGGATGGGATACTCTGCCACGACGGTGAGATTCATTCTCAGTCCATCGCGCCAAAGAGAGAAAAAAATTTTGAAACCCTCATTGTTGAAATAGCAAAAAAGGTGGGAGACCTTTCCGTCGATATCTGGCCCATGACATTGGAGGGATGCGTAGTCAGGATGGCCGACACCATAAGTTATATCGGCCGGGATATAGAAGATGCTATCAGACTTGGTTTGATTGCCCGGCAAGATATCCCGGATGATTGCAGGCTGGTTTTGGGGGATACCAATGGTACCATTGTTTATACCCTTGTGGAGGACCTTGTTGCGAATAGTCTGAATAAGGAGGATCTCAATTTCAGCAATGATGTGGGATTTGCATTGAAAAAGCTTAAGGAATTTAATGAAAAATATATTTATCAAGACAGCAGGGTTAAAGCACAAACCACCAAGATTAAACTTATGTTTGAGTTGTTGTTTGAAAAATATCTTGAGGATCTCAAAACAGGGAATGAGAATTCCGCCATATACAAGGGGTTTTTGGAGGGGATGTCGCCGAAATATGTGGAACAGACCCCTTTGGCAGCGATTGTGCGGGACTCTATCGCCGGGATGACGGATGAGTATTTTTTAGGTCAATGCCGCAAGAATTTTTTCCCCGAAATGAATCCCAATTTTTTTAGCCAAAATTTGGCCGGGTCGGTGTAAACTATTCCTTTGCGGTTATTGATCTTTTTCGGATCATTTGCCAGGCGATTTTAGTTGACAATAATATAACGTGTGGGTAATTTGTGTAGGCTTATTGAGGGGACGGTTCACCTATAAAAATCTTAACTCAGATAAGCTGGCCTCCGGCTCCGCTTCCAGCCCGTAGGGCTTCCAGGCCAGAGGGTAAAGCCTACGGCTCGGAGAGAAATATAAAAGATCTCCCTCAAAGACGCAAAGTTTCACGCAAATATTTCTTCATCGTTTTTCTTTGTGGGCTTTGTTTACCCCGTAGCTCCGGAAGATGGTACCGGGGCGTCTTTGCGTGAGCAAGAAGTCGAATCACCATTCATTCTTCGCAGAGTATTTATGCCATCAAATTCTACTGATTCTGTCTGTAATACCACAAAAAACAATAACATAGCGCAAAATGGAGGCCCGTGATATGGTTCAGGGGGGGGAACTCAAGGAAGGCGACATAATTCTTAAGCTCGAAGATGTCCACATGTCCTTTGGCAAGGTGGCCGCCTTGGCCGGTGTCAGCCTGGAGGTGAGGAAGGGTGAGATTCACTCGATTATCGGTCCAAACGGCGCGGGCAAGACAGTCATGATGAACTGTATTAACGGACTTTACCGGCCTCAGCAGGGAAATATCTTTTTCAAAGGCCAGAAGATCAACGGGCTTAGACCGTACAGGCGGGCAGAACTCGGGATTTCCAGGACATTTCAGAAGTTAGAGCTTTTCGGGGGGATGACGGTCCTCGACAATATCCGGTTGGGGCGGCACATACATCTTAAGAGCGGCATCTTCAGCGGGTCTGTTTATGTGGGGAAGACAAAGGCCGAAGAGATTTCGTCCAGAAGGTTTATTGAAGAGGAGATTATCGACCTCTTAGAGATTGAAAGTATCAGGGATAAGCCGGCTCACATGCTTCCCTATGGACTTCAGAAACGCGTTGAATTGGGCCGGGCATTAGCGCTAAACCCGGAACTCATCCTTTTAGATGAGCCATTAGCCGGGTTGAACTTGGAAGAGGTGGAGGACATGGCCCGTTTTATCTTAGACATAAATGAGGAAGAACGTTGGAGGATAACCTGTGTTCTGGTAGAACACGATATGGGTGTGGTCATGGATATATCCAACCGGGTTAATGTGCTGAACTTCGGCACCCAGATTATGGATGGGACTCCCGAGGAGGTCCAGGCGAATCCGGACGTGGTAAAGGCTTATTTGGGTGAAGAGGATTTGTATTCCACAAGGAGGTAGAACAAGAAATGAACGGATCCGGGATAGAGATCACCAAGGACCTCACGATTCCCAAACTCTTTTTTAAACAGTGCAGGAAGTACGGAAAAAATAAGGTGGCCATGCGCGAGAAAGAGTTTGGCATATGGATCCCTTTTACCTGGCAGGATTATTATGACAATGTCAAATACCTCAGTCTCGGCATGGTCAGTCTTGGGTTAAAGCGCGGGGATAAGGTGGCCATGATAGGTGACAATCGGCCCGAGGGACCCTGGGCAGAGATGGCCGCCATGTGTGCAGGCGGGGTCGGTGTGTGGTTGTTCCAGGACTGTATG
>DAOVUP010000018.1 GCA_030632525.1 Desulfobacteraceae bacterium
AGACTTCGAAAGGGGGCGTTTTGCTAAGGTCGCCTCATAGAGTTATAGTCACGGCTAACCGTGTGTTCCGGGGACGCTCAGATCAGCAGCAGATGATCGAAGCGGAACCCGGAAGAAGTGCGTTGAGAACCATGGAAAAGCTGCGTGCGAAAACAGCCCGTGTGCCGGTGAAGGGTAGCCTTGGCACATTTTCGGGTGTATTCACTCCCAGTATTTTAACTATCCTCGGCATTATTCTTTTCTTGAGACTGGGATATGTCGTCGGTAGCGCAGGCCTCTTTTATACCCTGATAATAATCACCCTTGCCAATGCTATTTCAGTCCTAACAAGTATTTCTCTGTCTGCCATTGCCACGAACATCAGAGTCAAGGGAGGTGGCGATTATTATCTCATATCCAGGACCCTCGGTTTGGAATACGGGGGTGCTATCGGCATCGTTCTTTTCTTAGCTCAATCAGTCTCTGTGGGTTTTTACTGTATCGGTTTCGGTGAAGCACTGGCATCGATGTTGCCGCCCGATTTAATGGTCGGGTCCCAGGCGATTGCTGCTGCGGCAGTTTCATTTCTTTTTATCTTTGCATGGTTAGGCGCTGATTGGGCAACCCGGCTCCAGTATGTGGTAATGGGTCTGCTCGTGGCAGCGCTTTTTTCCTTTTTTGCAGGCGGATTTGTCAGATGGGACAGGGCAATTTTTGCCGCAAATTGGTTAACCCCCACCGGTGGCTCGAATTTCTGGCTTCTGTTTGCCATTTTTTTTCCTGCTGTCACTGGTTTTACCCAGGGCGTAAGCATGTCCGGGGACCTCAAAGATCCAGGCAAGAGTCTTCCCTTGGGCACTTTTCTTGCCGTGGGGATCTCTATTTTAGTTTACTACTCTGTGGCGGTTGTTTTTGCCGGAGCCTTACCTGGCAGCCTTATGAAAAGCGACTACACGGCCATGAATCGCGTGGCAGGCGTTGCAGCTCTGATTGACGCCGGGGTCATTGCCGCCACCCTCTCTTCGGCCATGGCCTCATTTTTGGGGGCACCACGGGTTCTTCAATCCCTTGCAGGAGACCGTATATTTCCCTTTCTCCTTCCCTTTTCAAAAGGGTCAGGCCCAAAAGGAAACCCGAAACGCGGTGTTATCATCACCGCCGGGATTGCCTTAACCGTCATTGCACTCGGGAATCTGAACGTGATAGCGCGGGTAGTATCCATGTTTTTCCTCATATCCTACGGTCTTCTTAACTATGCAACATTCTTTGAAGCGCGGGCATCCAGTCCCTCCTTTAGGCCAAGATTTCGATGGTTTAACGCTAAGGCGAGTTTTGCCGGTTTCTTGGCATGTTTAGGGTTGATGCTTGCCATCGATCCAACGGCTGGAGCGGTGGCCATTTCCGTTCTCTTCGCCATCTACCAGTACCTCAAAAGGACCGTCAGCCCCTCAAGATGGGCTGACAGCCGGCGTTCCCACCACCTTCAGCTTGTTAGGGAACATCTTCTTGCCGCTGCATCTGAACCGGAACACCCAAGGGACTGGCGTCCTCAACTGCTTGCCCTTTCCGATGGCCCGGAGGCCAGGAAGGAATTGCTGACCTTTGCTGCCTGGATCGAGGGGGGTAGCGGTCTTACAACAGCGGCTATACTCTTAGAGGGGGCAGGGGTTAAAATGCTTAAGTTCCAGTCCGAAACAAGATCAAAGCTTAGCAAGGAAATATCAGAGATTGGAGCCAAGGCCTTTCCTCTCGTGCTTTTCACTCCTGACCTGCACCTTGGGATTCATCTCCTCGTACAGACAGCCGGCATAGGTCCCCTAAAGATAAACACGATTCTTGTTAATTGGCCGGGGCACCTTCCCAAGGGAATTTTTGGCCTGAAAGAATTAAGTTATAGGACAGATCTTCGAGTGGCGTTTAGGCTCGGATGCAACATAATTGCATTACATTCGAGAAAGGGAGCATGGGATGCCATAAAGGTGAAGCCCTCCGGGGAACGCCGGATAGATGTCTGGTGGGTCAATGA
Organism: Desulfobacteraceae bacterium; assembly: GCA_030632525.1. Lineage (GTDB taxonomy): Bacteria > Desulfobacterota > DSM-4660 > Desulfatiglandales > Desulfatiglandaceae > Desulfacyla. The sequence goes on from DAOVUP010000018.1 coordinate 2,006, forward strand.
TTCCACGAGCCGGCTCATGCTTTTGTTAGCCTATCTTGTTACCCGAAATGATGGCTGGGAGGAAACACCCATTCATGTCTTTGCCATGGACCATGCCAGGGGGGAAGAGGAAAGCGCCGAAGATCTACGGCAAATCCTGGAAGAGGTGAGAATCGATGCCAAGCCGGAAATCGTTGAAGAGGTCACCGCTGCTTCTGTGGCCATGCATTCTTCTGACGCTTCGATGGTCTTTTTCCCGTTCCGCTTTTCAGGCGATAAAATTGTCGGACCTCTTGGCCGCGAGATCGGGGCATTTTTGGAGCAGCTTCCAATGGTAGCCCTGGTTTTGGCGAGCGAAGACATAGAACTGGATGCAGATCCGGAGGAGGGGAAGGCGGGGGAAATGGCTGCCGCACTTGACGCTCTATCAGATGCAGAAAAAAAGACCCGAGAGAAAGAAAAGGAAGCTGCTGAAGCCCTGGAAAAATTGGAGGAAATACTGGATAAATCAAGGGCCGCACGTGAAGCAGGGGAAGATGGGGAAACCCAGGCAAGAATAGACGCCGAGGTAAAGGAAGCCCAAAACCAGACAGATATGGCGGGCCGACGAGTAGCAAAAGCAAAGGTAAAAACGACGAACGCGGCCAAAGAGGTGGAGAAATTAGGTGGAAAGCCGCCGAAGGAATGATCTCGATAGAAAATGCAGGAATATTTTGACATCAGGTCGATCTTAGGGCTATAAATCATTGTTGATTGAAAACCCTGTTTTGAGACCTTTGCAAAACGCCCCCTTTTAGCCAATCTCGGCGTCAGGCTCAAATTTCAATCCTCGAAATATCTAATCCCGCTGTAAGCGGGATTCCTGTGGTTGAAATTTTCGCCTCCCCCCGCACAAAGTGCGGGATCTTCGACTTGATTTTGACTTAGGTTGAACATTTTTCAAAGGTCTCGTTTTATCATTTTCTGGATGAGGAGGTTCTATGAAACAAATAATAATTTTATTTTCCATGGTTTTCATTTTCACTGTTTTCATATTCTCTGGCTGCAAGACTCTGGGTCTACCCACCGGGAAAGGGTATACAAAATTGTGTCAGATTTATGTGGGGCATGACGTCAGCAAACTTGTTGATTCTTGGGGACAGCCTGGCAGGACTTTTGATGCCCCTGACCACAAGAAGGTATTCGTTTATGTTGAGACAAGAGACGAATACACCTTAAACCCTCTTGCCCACTCCGCACTTATTGAATATCCGCCCCGCATTGATCCCCGTAAGGGACGCACCGGCGAAACAGAGGGAAATGTTACAGGACAATCCGTTTCCTCAATGGATTACTGTATCACCTATTTTGAGGTGGGAGAAGATAATATGGTCATTAGGGCGTTGTGGAAAGGCGATTGTAAATCATTAGAAAAGAAGGAAAAGTAGCAGAATTGGAGACGGCAATTGCAGCAGGTGAGACGCAAGCGACTCCCATTCGGCATCCGGAGTCCGATCCGCCTCAGATAATCATTGTCATCCCCGTTTATAATCATTCCGGCACCCTTAGGGATGTGGTGACAAGGTCCCTCAAGGTTCACGACAGGATTATGGTGGTTGACGATGGCAGCAGTGACGGGGGCGTTGATACCCTTGAGGGTCTTGAGGTAGATATTGTCCGTCATTCCAAGAACTTTGGAAAGGGCGTGGCCATCTTGTCAGCGGCGAAAAGGGCCCTGAGGTCTGGAATGACTCATATGGTGACAGTGGATGCCGACGGCCAGCACGACCCGGATGATCTCCGTCATTTTATTCCGGAGTTAGAGGCGCATCCTGATGCAATAATAGTAGGCAAGCGGGATTTTAATGGGGCGTATGTACCTGCGTCATCACGGGTTGGCCGCGCCATTTCAAATTTCTGGCTTAAAGTAGAGACCGGTAGATCATTGGGCGACGCCCAGAGCGGTTTTCGAGCCTATCCTATTAACCTGTTTCAGCAATTGAAACTACGCGAACGGCGTTACTCCCTTGAGATCGAGGTCTTGGTCAAGGCGGCATGGGCCGGTATAGAACTGCGTGAGGTAGATATTTCCATATACTACCCCTCGCCCGGGGAACGTATCTCGCATTTCCGTCTCTTCCGGGACAATCTCAGACTCAGCCTGCTGAATGCAAGACTTATAATGAGAGCTGTGGTTCCCCTGCCACACCGGAAGATTGGAAATTTCAGATGTGAAAAGAGGTAGTGTCTGAACGAAAAATCCTGGTTTTCGTTCGGACACGAGGTAGGTTCTCTGCTTTAATGCGATCGCAAAGAAGATTATGTTGGATGAGTGGGCATAATCCCTTTTTGGAAATTTTGAGATGAAACGGTTTTTCAAGTTCATAATCTGGTCTCTGTCAGCAGTGGTATTCTTAGGCGTCTGTGCCGGAGTCTATTTCTGGTATGTCTGGTCTAGCAACCTTCCTTTTATTGGATCGGTGAAAGAATACCGACCCCCTATCATTACAGAGATCTTCAGCGATGACGGTGAAGTAATAGGGCGGCTCTGGGAGGAAAAGAGGACAATCCTTCCCTTGGACCAGATGCCTAAACACCTGATCCAGGCCTTTGTGGCAGCGGAGGACTCCAGGTTCTTTGAGCACGAAGGGGTGGATATCAAGAGTATTTTCAGGGCCTTCATCAAGAATATGAGCACGGGGAAGATTAAACAGGGGGGGAGTACCATTACCCAGCAGGTAACCAAGTCCTTGCTCCTTAAAAACATTGAGAGGACCTACCGGAGAAAGGTCAGGGAAGCCATTTTATCCCTCCAGCTTGAAAAAGAGTTTTCCAAGGAGCATATCCTGTTCCTCTACCTTAACCAGATCTATTTAGGGCAGGGCGCCTATGGTGTGGAGGCAGCGGCCAAGACCTATTTCAACAAGCCGGCCAAAGAGCTGAATCTTGCTGAATCCGCCCTATTGGCCGGTCTACCTCAGGCCCCGGCCAGATATTCTCCGGTTGCTCATTTTGAACGTGCTAAAGCGAGACAGAAATATGTATTAGAAAGGATGCGTGAGGAAGGTATCATAAATGATGTAGAGTTTGACAGGGTTTTAAACTCAACACTTGATATCAGGGTTGTAGGAGTAAACACCTTTGAACGCGCGCCTTACTTCACAGAGCATGTACGGCGATTTCTCCTGAAAAAGTATGGAAAAGAGCTCCTTTATCGGGGAGGACTAAAGGTTTATACCACCTTAAACCTGAAGATGCAGGACTTGGCAAGAAAGGCCCTAAACAAAGGTCTGTACGATTTAGACAAAAGGGAGGGATATAGAGGCCCGGTCAAGCATCTTGCAGTTGATGACATCCCTGGTTTTAAGATAATGGTCGCGGAGAAATTTAAATCAAACCCGCCGGAGACCGGCTCCATAGTCCAGGGCCTTGTGGTTAAAGTAGATGACAAAGAAAAGGAGGTCACCATTCAGATGGGAGAGAAGATGGCCCGCCTCCCGCTAAAAAATATGAAGTGGGCCAGAAAGCCGAACAAGAAAATCGCATATTACTCTGGTAAGATAAGAAAGCCCTCTCAGGCGTTGAGATCGGGGGACGTTGTTCTTGTTCGAATTTTGAAGAATTATGACGAGCCGGCCCCTGAGGACAAGAAACAAGGGAAAGAAAAAAGAAGGGAGAAAAAGTTCTCCTGGGAGGTCGCGCTGGAGCAGTTGCCTGAAGCCCAAGGGGCGCTATTTTGCATGAAGCCTGAAACCGGCGAAGTTAAGGCTATGGTCGGCGGCCGGGATTTCAAAGCCAGCCAGTTTAACCGGGCGATCCAGTCTCGGCGTCAACCAGGGTCAGCTTTTAAACCGCTGATCTATTCTGCCGCTCTTGACAAAGAAATGAGCGCTGCAAGCATAATAATGGATGCTCCATACGTGTCCAAGCGGAACCTGAAGGGAGAGACGTGGAAGCCAAAAAACTACAAGGAAAAATTTTATGGCCCCACATTGCTCAGAACTGGTCTCGCCAAGTCCAGAAACGTTATTACAGTCAAGATACTAAAAAAGATTGGAGTCAATTACGCCATTGACTACGCAAAGAATATGGGTATCGAATCTCCCTTAGCCCCAGATCTCTCTTTAGCCCTTGGTTCTTCCGGGCTCTCTTTGATGGAGATCACCAAAGCCTATGCGGTATTAGCTAATGGGGGAATGCTCATAAAGCCGATCTATGTCAAACGGGTTTTGGACCGGAACGGTGAGGTCATAGAGGAGAATCAGCCTGAGACAATTCAAGTTATTTCAAAGGAGACCGCTTTTCTGATGACTGATCTCCTGAAGGCGGTCATTACTGAAGGAACCGGATGGAGAATCAGGGCGATGAAACGGCCGGCCGCCGGCAAGACCGGGACTACCAACGATCTTAAAGATGCCTGGTTTATCGGTTATACTCCCGGTCTGGTTACCGGAGTATGGGTGGGCTATGATGATGCGAAAGAGATGGGAAAAAGTGAAACCGGGTCAAGGGCTGCCAGTCCCATATGGCTCGAATTTATGTCTGAAACCCTGAAAGGAAAACCGGTGAAGGACTTTAAGGTTCCTGAAGGTATTGTCTTTGCAAAGATCGATGCAAAGACCGGTCTCTTAGCCGGACGGCATTCCAAAAAAACCGTATTTCAGTCATTCAAAGAGGGGACCGAACCAAAAAAATATTCTCCAAAACCTGCATCCGCCAAGCTGAGCTCCTTTTCACAGTTTGACATGGACTCTGAGTAAATGGATCTTGCTACTTTGGGTAAACCACAATGAAAGACCTGACCCTCGCCACCTTGGTCTCTGACAAGGAGAACCTGGAACGAATCCTCGATAACCTTTCAGAGGGAATCTTGGCCCATGACACGGAGAGACGCATCCTGTTCTTCAATCGGGCTGCCGAAGATATAAGCGGTTATCGCAGGGAAGATGTGGTTGGGAAGGACTGTCATGAGGCCTTTGGTAGACCTTTTTGCGGAGGCAACTGCTCCTTTCAGGACGGTCCACCCGATTTTCTTGAACACGTTTGTTATCCCCTCAATATCCTGACCACGGAAGGCGAATCACGGCAGGTTGAGATGAGCGTAACAGGTATGAGAGATGGTAAAGGAGATTTTGTTGGCGTTCTTGCCTCTTTTAAAGATGTAACAGAGCTAATCGGACTGAGACTGCAGGTAGGAGAATTAGAGAGCTTCGCCGGAATCGTGGGACAGGACCCGAAGGTGCTCCGGATTTATAAAGAGATCCAGGATCTGGCGCCCAATGACTATCCGGTGTGTATCACAGGTGAAACCGGAACGGGAAAAGAGCTGGTGGCAAATGCCATCCACAATGAGAGCCGGCGGGCCGGGAGACCATTCGTGCCGGTCAACTGCGGTGCGTTGCCTGAGGGATTGCTGGAAAGTGAGCTTTTCGGGCACGAAAAAGGGGCCTTTACGGGGGCGGTACGGGACAAGAAAGGTCGGTTTGAACTGGCTGATGGCGGCACCCTCTTCTTGGATGAAGTGGCAGATCTACCCAAGGTAGTTCAGGTAAAACTCCTCAGGGTCCTCCAGGATGGGACCTTTGAGCGGGTGGGGGGCGAGAAAACCATCTCGGTGGATGTACGCATTATCAGCGCTACCAATCGCGACCTTAGGCATGAAATGGAAAAAGGCGCCTTTCGTGATGATCTTTATTACCGGATCAATGTGGTTCCGATTCACCTACCCCCGCTAAGGGAGCGCAAGAGCGACATCTCTCTATTGGTAAAACATTTTCTTGATAAAGCTATGGAAGAGGGTCAGGAAAGCCCCGGTTTTTCCGAGGAGGCCCTGACCCTGATGGCGGAATACGCCTGGCCAGGGAATGTTCGCGAGCTTCAAAGCTCCATCCGGTTCGCACTTGTAAAGTCCAGAGGTCAGATTATAAGACCAAAGCATCTTCCTATGGAACTCAGGGAATGGAAAGTCAAGAGGCTTCCCCGCGGCCCGGCAAGGAAGCTGGACCCGGAAAGTGTCAGAAAGGCCCTCACCCGTAGTGGAGGGAACAAGGCCAAGGCAGCCAGATTCCTTGGAGTAGGCAGGGCCACCCTTTACCGGTTCTTGGCAGACCTTCCAGATATATCATGATCTATCCAGAAATGAGTCCCGTTTGAGGCGGGATTGCGAGACCAAGTCGAAGGTCCCGGCTTTGAACGGGAGAAGATGAGGATTTTAAGCACAGGAATAAGTTGAGGGGGGAAGCCATGCCGACACCGGCATCACAACGCGCGCTTGAAGGGCTCCGGGATTTATCCACACTCGAATGGTATGTTATTCCGCTACTGGCCATCGTATTGTATATCTATGCTACCGAGATCCGGAAGGCCAGACACTCAGGCAACTGGGATGCGATATTTGCAGGGTTGACCGTTTTCGGTATGGATTTCATCAATGAGACATGGAATGGCTGGGTATTCTATCTCACACAGTATTCGGCCTGCTGGACGACACCGGGTCAAAGCGCCCTAAAAACCATGATCGGATGGAATATCGAGATCATGTTTATGTTCGCCATTTCCGGTATCATTTTTTACAACACCCTGTCTGAGGACAAGTCTGAGAAGATTCTTGGGATTCCGAATCGCTGGTTTTGGGCCATCGGCTATTCGGCTTTCTGCGTCTTTGTGGAGTGCCTCCTGAATATGGGCGGACATCTGGTGTGGGAGTACCCGTGGTGGAACCGTTCTTTTGGCGGAATCTGGCTGATTTTCTTTTTCGGCTATTTTGAGTTTTTCGTGGCCGTTATCTTAGTGTTAGGCCTTAAAACCAACCGGGGGAAAACAATTGCTGTCGCCACCCTGTATACGATAGCCTTTCTTGCCAATTTTATCTGCATGGGTCTGCTGGGGTGGGTGTACTGATTTCTGCCCTTCCCAAGAGTCCGGCATTAACCATCCCTCTTACGGTAAATTCCAGGTGTCAGAACATCATCTTTCAGCAATTTTAACCTGCTCCTTAAACTCAATGAGTCTCTTGTTCCTCTGCCTTCCTACTCGATGGACCTAAAAATTCGGTCGTCCAGGGCACTAAAATCTTTCCTTGTTTCATGGACCAGGTCCGGATCAAGCTCTGCTGTCACAAAACAACCGTCCTCTCCCCCTTCAGCAATGACTTTGCCGAGAGGATCCACTATCATACTGTGACCTGCATAGGAGATGCCTCCATTAGAGCCGGCACAGTTGCAGGACACGAGGTAGGCAAGATTTTCATGGGCTCTCGCCCTGTTAAACAGACGCCACGCATCCAAACGGGAAAGAGGCCACGCAGAGGGTATGAGAAAGAAGAGGGCCCCTCTATCCACCATTTTTCGATAAAGCTCTGGAAAGCGAAGGTCATAACAGGTGGTCATGCCGATTGTCCCCCAGGGAGTTTCCCCCAGCCCCAGCTTATTTCCCGGCTTCAGCAGGCGCCTTTCTTCGGACTGGTATCCGAAAAGGTGTATCTTTCGATAAGTTGCTGCAATTTGTCCCTCGGGGTTTATAAGAACCGCCGTATTGAACAGATTGTATTCTTCTCTCTCCACCACGCTCCCCATCAGGAGGTAAGATTTCAGGGTAGCAGCCTTCTCCTGGAAGGCCTTTACAGTGGGGCCGTCCATCGGTTCACTCTCCTTTTGATACCTATCAAAAGATAAGTATCCGGAAGGCCACAACTCCGGCAGCAAAACCAGATCACTCTCCGGGATATCATCCAGGAGCTTGAGGGTTGACTGAACGGCTTCTTCCTTGGGCTGATCTTTGATTTCAAGCTGGATGCTGGTCACACGCATAATCTTTGATCCCCGTTTGTTTTTTCGTGAACCTTTAGTAGTGAATCAATCCACCAGCATGAGTGCGTAAAGGTTTTTCGGATCGCCTTTTTCCTTTAATGTTTCGATAAAAAATCCGTTGTTTCGAACCGTCTGGTACACGTCAATCCCAACCGCTTCCATAGCCGGCCTGCTCTTGTTCCCATAAA
>DAOVUP010000236.1 GCA_030632525.1 Desulfobacteraceae bacterium
ACTGATAGGTCAAGCCTAACCGTTCACGGGCTCATAAAGAGGTATCGGGTATTGGGTACTGGGCCTTTGGATTGATGATTGTCGATTGATGATTGTTGATTAAAGGGCCAAGGGCGCCAAGTTGCGGGTTGCAAGTTAGGGGTTGTAGGTTTTCCCGCTTAAAAACGGGATTTCCACTTCGCTACAACAAGCTTCAATCATAGTTCGAGAGGGGGTTTCAGTTGGCGTTATTCAAAACCCGGTGTCTCGTCACTCTCCTGTTAGCAGGGGGTCTCCTTGCGCTCCTTTTTCACGGGTGTGCCGGCACACCCCAGCCCAAACGGATAGATAATGTCTGTGAGATCTTTAGAGAAAATTCCGACTGGTATGAAGATGCCTTTGAGTCATACCAACGGTGGGGTATTCCCATACCCGTCATGATGGCCATAATGCATCAGGAATCTAAATATGTTAACGATGCCAAGCCCCCCCGGACTACCTGTCTATGGATCTTCCCCGGTCCCCGGCCTTCATCCGCTTATGGATATGCCCAGGCAAAGGACGAAACGTGGGAGGAGTACCAGGAAAGCGCCGGCAGTTTCTGGTCCGACAGAGATGATTTTGGCGATGCCATTGATTTTGTCGGGTGGTATTGCAATCTAAGCTCAAAGAAGTGCGGAATCTCAAAAAGTGATGCCCGCAACCTCTATTTGGCGTATCATGAAGGCCGTGGAGGGTTTAATCGAAAGACATACAAAAAAAAAGCGTGGCTAATGAGGGTCGCCAGCAAGGTTCAGAAAAGGGCAAATAAATATAAAAGCCAATTGGCCTACTGTGAGGGAGAATTCAGTAAGGGCTGGGGCTGCTGTCTCTGGCCTTTTTGAGGAGGGAAGAAACAGATGGAAGAGAATCTAAATACTATCTCCGGGGCCCATCTTTTTAAGGGTCTTCCTGAAAATCAGCTCAGGGAGATAGAAGGGATCGCTATCGGTAAGCGTTTCAAAAAGGGCAATTTAATTTTTTCTGAGGGGGATGATGGCCATGGCTTTTTCCTGGTTGCAACCGGGCGGGTTAAGATCTTTAAGTCTTCGCCAGACGGGAAGGAGCAGATTCTGCATATCATAGGCCCGGGAGAACCGTTTGGCGAGGTCCCTGTGTTTTCCGGTCAGCAGTTTCCGGCAAGCGCTGAGGCTATTGCCGAATCGCGTCTAATCTTTTTTCCCAGATCTGCATTTGTTGGCCTTATAGCGGCAAACCCCTCTCTTGCACTCAATATGCTTGCGGTTCTCTCCATGAGGCTTCGTCAGTTTACCGTTCAGATAGAAAATCTTTCCCTCAAAGAGGTTCCCGGACGTCTCGCCACATATCTGGTCTATCTGGCAGATGAACAGAAGAGGGATGATTTTGTTACTCTCAGCATATCAAAGGGTCAGCTCGCAAGCCTTCTGGGTACGATACCGGAAACCCTTTCACGTATATTTGCCAAGATGAACAGCCAGAACTTAATTGAAGTAAAAGACCGGAATATCAAACTCCTCAACCTTAGCGGACTGGAGGAGCTTGCAATACATGGAAAAGATCTGGAATAAAACACCCGGATTCTCCATAACAGAGATCGCCTAAACATGTAAACGGTACTAAGGACTTGAAATGAAAAAATATTATAAGGAAAGATTCGAGGCTCAACGCCGTGTTGCGAGGAAACTCGCCTCAACAATGGAAGTCAATCAGATTTTAGAAAGGCTCAGAGAAGAGGCGAGGAAGATGGTTCCAACGTCCATGGAGGCATGCATCCTCATGATTGATCCTGACGCCCATAAATATACACGCCCACTTCAATGCGCCCTGTATGATAAGCCGGTTAACTGCATCTCCTGCAAAAGAAAACGGCCCGCGATCCAGAAAGCCCTGACCAGGAAAAAAGGGGTTGTCATCTCTAACAGTGACCCCATCAAACGACCCGATGGGACCCTTGTGGAAATCGGCCCGGAAGCAGCTATCCCGATATTTGTTAATGATGAGATCCTGGCGATTATCAGTGTGGTCTCTAAACCCGGGACCCGCTTTACCAGGAAGGACTTCTATCTCATAAAAGACCTCTCCGAGATAGCCGGTAATGCCATTTCAGCCGCCAAAAGCCATTGGGCGATAACCCAGGAAAAGATCGGAATTAGTCAAATGCTCACCCATCTCTCACCATTTGTACCCCAATCTGTCCGGCGCATAGTGGAGAAAAACCCTGAGATGCTGACGCAGGAAAAGGAAAGTAAAGAACTCACCGTCCTGTTTCTCGATCTGGAGGGCTACACCAAGCTCAGCGCGAGCCGATCAGAGACCGAGGTAAATGAGATGGTTGAAAAAATGTTTTCCAGTTTTGTGGATCCTATCCACAGATCGGGTGGAGACATTAACGAGACTGCGGGAGATGGGCTTATGATCATCTTCAAGAATGACGATGCCAAGACAAACGCCTTTCATGCAGTAAAGGCCGCCCTTGATATCCACGAAAGAAATCACGAAATATACAAGATGTTTCGTGATAATTTTGAACCTATAAGTGTGAATATCGGTATCAATTCAGGTGTCGCATTAGTAGGCATGACCACATTCAAGGGCTCTTTAGACACCCGCATGACGTATACTGCAAGCGGCCCGGTAACCAATCTCGCCGCCCGCCTGGCAGATTATGCAAAGGGAGGCGACATTCTGATAGGAGAAGAAACCGCAAAAATGATCGATGGTCTGTGGCCGGTCTTTGACCAGGGTCTGGTTCATTTAAAGGGCATTGAGAAACCGCAGAAGGTCTATTCGCTGCTGAAGAATCCGTAGCTTATCGGGGGGCTGGATTTAGGGCTCGCGACGCACCAGGAGATCGAGACCTTTGAAAAATGCTCAATTTCGTTCAAGATCAAGGCGCGTGAGGATTTTAACCACAGGAATATATTGAATATTTCGAGGATTAAAATCTGAACGCAACGCAGAGATTGGGCGAAAGGGGGCGTTTTTCAAAGGTCTCAGATCATCAAGGCGGTGACCCAGAATATTATTATAAAAATTCTCTTGACAACCATTTCAACAATGTTAGTATGCTAAGGAGTTATCTGATTTAATCCTATTGCAAGGCACAGCAATTATGGATGTCGAAAAAAAATATCCCCTTCCTGAGCTCTTAGAAGATTGCTTCATATTTCTAATCGCCAAAGTCTACCAGAAAGCACATTCCAACTTCAAAAAACAGCTTCAACAATATGATCTGACCCCCATGCGGCATCTTGTGCTGGAGGCACTCTGGAATGAAGAGGGTCTTACAGCTGGAGAAATCGCGAGACGTTTAGCATTGGATAATGCAACTCTTTCCGGGGTGATAGATAGGATGTCAAAAACGGGATGGATCGTTAAGCAGGCTGATCCCGGTGACAAACGAGCCATGCAAATTTTTCTCACGCCAAAAGCGAAGGAGATGAAATCTTCGATTTTGGAAGAGCGGAGAAAGGCGAATGAAGAAAGCCTGTCTCCGTTGTCGGCGGAGGAAAAAACGTTTC
>DAOVUP010000083.1 GCA_030632525.1 Desulfobacteraceae bacterium
AGTTCTTTAGACAGATGTCGGGGCTTTTTGACATCACTGCCAAAAAGAAAATCCTCCGCTCCAGAGAAAAAGAAGTCCGGATAATATTAGCGAGTATGAAGAGCAAAACCACGGGGATATCGCACTCCAGCCCCCATTAATGTATACAATCCTGACAAAGCGGATTTCACAGCAATTTATTCTTTCCAGTCTCCTTTAGCCGGTCAACTATCTTTCGAATATCCTGAGATCTATTCAGATCAGCCACTAACAGGGCATCGGGCGTATCAACTATTAGGGTGTCTTTAAGCCCCAAGCAAGCCACTAAACGTCCGGCGCTACCTGATACGAAACTCTTTTCACACTCTATGAGGATCGTTTCGCCGTCAACCAGATTCTGTTCCTTATCCTGTTCAGATGCCCTCAGTTCATATAGGGACTCCCATGAACCTACGTCGCTCCACCCACACTCAGAGGGAATCACATAAACCTCTTCTTTGGTATTTTCCATGATACCATAGTCAAAGGAAATACCTGTCAGGGCGCCATAAACATCTTTAAACTCCTCCTCAAATTCCCCACTCTCCAATGCCTTTGCCAGCCTCTGCAGGCCTTCGTAAAGCTCAGGAAGCTGTTCCTTTGTTTCCTTTAAAATGGTTTCAGGCTTAGCAACAAAGATACCCCCGTTCCAGTAATATTCACCGCTTGTCAAATAACCGCGTGCCTTTTCCAGATCGGGCTTTTCGACAAACTTCAATACCTTGTAGGCCGATCTCCCACCCACATCAGTCTGACCCTGATCCCGCCTGATATATCCATAGCCGGTCTCAGGCCTGTTCGGCACAATCCCTATGGTCACGATTCCCCCCCTGTCTGCGATCTCTTCTGCTGCTCTGAGATCTTCCAAAAACCTGGAAGGGTTCCCGATAAAATGGTCTGCAGGGAGGAAGGCCACAGGTCCCTCGCAGCCCAAATGCTTTGCATATACAGCGCCCAATCCGATACAGGGAGCAGTATTTCTCCCCACAGGTTCTGCAAGCATATGCACTCCTCTGCCCTTAAACAGATCTTTAGCCTCTTCGAGATGCTTTTCTCCCAATACAAGGATTATCTCTTCATCACGGGCAAGGGAGTCCAACCTGTTGCAGGTTTCAACCACCATAGGCCCTTTGCCTGTGATATCCAGAAACTGTTTCGGCCTCTGCCTCCGGCTCGCGGGCCAGAAGCGTGTCCCGGAACCCCCACACATGATTACTGCAAACATGGTTTCCCCTTCAGGTCCGGTAATCCGCGTTTATTGTAACATATTCATGGGTAAGATCGCAGGTAAGCATCCTGTCATGATACCCCCCCTGATGGAGATCGACCGTGAGGGAAAATTCGTTCCGGGTCATTATTTCTGCGGCAAGTCTTTCCGCCTCAGCACCCATTCCCAGGCCTCCGGCAACGATCTGGACATCATCAATCCATATGTCCATCCCATCCTCTCTCATCTCTATGTCTGCCCTCCCCAAGGCCGCCATGATCCGCCCCCAGTTGGGATCCTGACCGTACAAGGCGGTCTTGACGAGGCTTGAGTTAGCTACCGTCCTGACAGCTCTTAAGGCATCCGAAGGAGAAAAGGAATTCTTTACCTCAACACTGACCAGCTTAGTGGCGCCCTCCCCGTCTCGAACGATCATCCGGGCCAGATCCCACATGACATTTCTCAGCCCTTCAGCGAAAATATCATGATCCTCCCCACTGAGGTCTTTGTTTCCTGCAAGACCGTTGGCCATTGCCAGGACCGTGTCGTTGGTGCTGGTGTCCCCATCCACAGAGATCCGGTTAAACGTGGTCTCCACCGAAGAAAGAAGCGCACTTTTAAGATCATCGGAATTAATATTGATATCGCTCAGGATAAAGCAAAGCATGGTGGCCATATCAGGCATAATCATACCGGCACCCTTTGCAATCCCCACGATTCGATAGGTATGCTCCCCTGCCCGTCCCGTAAAACTACTTATCTTGGGAAAGGAATCAGTGGTCATAATTGCCTGAGCAGCCAAAGGCACAGCATCAGGGGTGAGGGCCTTTATAAGCCCTGGAATTGCCCCTGCTATCATGTGCATATCCAACTCTTGCCCTATCACCCCTGTGGAGGCAACCAGGACATCCTCAGAGTTAATCCCTAATCCCCGGCCCACAAGTTCTGTTGTCCTGCGGGCGTTATTGAGTCCCGGGTCGCCGGTGCAGGCATTGGCATTACCGGCATTTGCAATAATAGCCCGGGCCTTTCCGTTTTCCACATGTCTCTCAGACAAGATAACCGGAGCAGCCTTGACCTTGTTGGTGGTAAACACCCCTGCCACTGCGGCCTCCCTATCGGAAACAATCAGAGCAAGATCAAGGGTTCCATTTTTTTTCAACCCCGCAACTGCGGCCGAAGCATTAAAACCTTGTACTGTATATTTTTCTTCATCCATAACATTCCGTGATCATTGGAGACCTTTGCAAAACGCCCCCTTTCAAAGATCTCCATTCGTCATATAGCGGTCATTCAATGGTCCAGTTTGAAGTTACGGGTTTCACGTTTTCACCATCCAATTTCACGTTTCAGGTTTTTCAATCATCAATAGTCAATATTCACTTACCGGCCCCGCAGCACTTCTTGTATTTCTTACCACTCCCGCAGGGACACGGAGCGTTTCTCCCGACCTTTGCCTCTTTACGCCTGACAGTAACCGGTCCTTCATCATCCCCACCGTGACTTAAGTTCAAATTTCTTTTCTTCCGTTTACGCTCCTGTTCAGGCCTTTCCCTCACTATTTGTACCCGAAAAAGCATGCTTACGCTCTCTTCCCGGATCTGATCCATAAGCTCCCCGAACAGGGCAAAGCCCTCCTTCTGGTACTCTTTCAGGGGATCGAGTTGACCGTAACCACGAAGACCAACACCCTCTTTCATGTGATCCATAGACTGAAGATGGGCCACCCATTTGTCATCTATGATCTGGAGCATGATAAACCGTTCAAGATGCTCTAACTCTTCCTTTCCAAACTGCCTCTCCCTCTCTTCGTAAACCGACCTGACCTCTTTTTTTATGAGATCCGGAAGGTCCTCCGCCTTCAGCGCATCAAACTCCTCTTCCCCCATATCCTCCGGTCCTAACTTTAACCGGAAACCGAACAACCTGGTGATACTCCCTTTGAGGTCCTTGATATTCCAATCTTCAGGATGCTCGTCGGGGGCAATCCACTGCTCAATCAGGCTTTCCACCTTCTCATCGATCATATTTTCGATGATTTCACCGATCCCATGCCCCTCCAGAATATCTTTCCTTAGAGAATAGATGATCTCCCTGTGCTTGTTCATCACATCGTCATACTCAAGGAGGTGCTTTCTCATGTCAAAGTTGTGGGCCTCTACCTTTTTCTGGGCCTTTTCAATACCACGGGAGATCAGGTTATGTTCGATCGGCTCGCCCTCTTCCATGCCAAGACGTTCCATAATGGAGGAAATTCTTTCAGAACCGAAGATCCTGAGGAGATCATCTTCAAGAGAGAGATAGAAACGGGAGGTGCCGGGATCGCCCTGCCTGCCTGATCGGCCCCTGAGCTGGTTGTCCACCCGCCGGCTCTCGTGTCTCTCGGTCCCTAATATATGGAGTCCGTCCAACTCTCGAACCCCATCCCCCAAGACGATATCTGTTCCCCTGCCGGCCATATTGGTAGAGATTGTCACGGTCTTTGCCTGACCTGCGTTTGCAATAATTTCAGCCTCTTTCTGATGATGTTTGGCATTTAGTACAGAGTGGGGAACGTTTGCCCGTTTAAGCATCCTGCTAAGCATCTCCGACTTTTCGATGGTGATAGTGCCCACCAGAACCGGCTGGCCCTTTTCATGAAGCTCCCTGATCTCGTCACAAACAGCCTCAAACTTCTCCCTCTCGGTCTTGTAGATCGCGTCCGGAAAATTAATACGGATCATATCCTCGTTAGTAGGGATAACGACCACATCTAACTTATAGATATTGTTGAATTCAGCCGCCTCAGTATCGGCAGTGCCGGTCATCCCGGCAAGTTTTTCATACATGCGAAAGAAGTTCTGGAAGGTCACCGTGGCGAGGGTCTGGTTTTCCCCTGCAACCTTTACTCCCTCCTTGGCCTCCACTGCCTGGTGCAGACCGTCACTCCAGCGCCTGCCAGGCATCATCCGGCCGGTGAACTCATCTACGATCATGATCTCATTATCTTTGATTACATAGTGGACGTCTTTCTCAAACAGCCAGTAGGCTTTGATAAGCTGCTGGGTGGAATGAAGGAGGTCAGATGACCTTATGTACCGCTCTTCAAGGTCCCTTAGACGATCATCCTTTTCCGCATCGCTCAAGCCCTTGTCATTCCGAATATTATGACCCTCATCGTCTAAGTCTGGGAGCGCAAATTCACCCAGACCACCCTTAGAGACAAGATCAATACCCTTTTCGGTGAGTTCCACCGAGTTACTCCGCTCATCAATAGTGCAATAAAGCTCCTGGTCCAGATCGGAAAGGATCTTCTGCGACCTCAGCATGCTCTCTGTACTGTCAATCTGTTTTTTCAACGCCTGGTTCTTGGCAACGATATCTAAGAAAACAGGGTTTTTGGGATCTCCCCGTTTGATCTGAAGCAGGGTTTCGATCGCCCTTTCATTCGAATCCCCGCCGTCAAGAAACTGGCGCGCATCTTTAAGAAGTGACCGGATGATAGACCCCTGCTTATTCCTGAGATTTATTACAAGTGACTTGACCTCTTCGTAAATCTTGTTTTCACTATGTTCTACAGGGCCACTGATGATCAAAGGGGTCCTGGCTTCATCGATGAGGATACTGTCTACCTCATCAACAATGGCATAGCAGAACTCCCTCTGAACAAAATCAACATGGTCAAACTTCATGTTGTCTCGGAGGTAATCGAACCCGAACTCATTGTTGGTTCCATAGGTGATATCACATTCATAGGCCTTCTTTCTTTCAAGGTCATCCATCCCGTGCACAATCACACCCACTGAAAGACCCAGAGCCGTATAAATTTCCCCCATCCACTCTGCATCCCGTTGTGCCAAATAATCGTTCACAGTCACCAAGTGGGCTCCTCGACCTGCCAGGGCATTGAGGTAAAGCGGGAGCGTGGCGGCCAGGGTCTTGCCCTCACCTGTCTTCATTTCGGCAATCCTGCCCTGGTGAAGCACAACCCCTCCGATCAACTGTACGTCGAAGTGTCTCATACCCAGGGTCCTTACAGATGTTTCCCTGACAGTGGCAAATGCCTCAGGAAGCAGATCATCCAAGGTCTCTCCCTGCGAAAGCCTTTCTTTGAATTCTGCTGTCTTTTCAAGAAGTTGTTCATCTGTCAACACCTGGACATCCGGCTCCAACTGGTTTATCTGATCAACCAGGGGAGCCATTAGCTTAAGTTCCCTTTCGTTCTTACTGCCGAAAATACCCTTTATGACTTTTCCAAACATTATCAATTACCAAATTATCTAGAGTTGCCGAGCATGACCACTGCTCATTAAAAAACTTTCCCACACAAAAATCAAGGATTTATCGCAAGTTAACTCTGAACCTGCAATACCTGGAATAGACTGACAAGAAAAACTAGGAGGTCGTCCGAGAATGAGAGATTTTTTGCAAGGTCAATCCCGCTTACAGCGGGACGCTAAAGCGGGATGAGCCTGACGTCCCACCGATGGCGGGACGGAAAATAGCCATTCTCGGACGGCCTCTTAATTGAGGACGTAACGGAGAGGGTTTACAGGGACCCCATTTAGATGAACTTCGTAATGAAGGTGGGAGCCGGTAGTCCTGCCGGAATTGCCTACCAGGCCGATTGTTTCGCCCCGTTTCACATACTGACCTTTTTTTACCAGGGACTTTTTCATGTGGGCGTACTTGGTCTTCAAACCATAACCGTGTTTGATAACAACAACCCTGCCGAACCCCCGGTCCCGGCCGGTAAATGACACGGTTCCATCCGCGCTTGCAACTATCGGGGAGCCCTTCCTCGTCGATATGTCAAGCCCTTTGTGAAACTCCTTCTTACCGGTAAAAGGAGATTTCCGGTATCCAAAACGGGAACTGATCCACCCCTTTGCCGGCTTTATGGAGGGAGTAGAGGCAAGTAGCATCTTCTGGTTTTCGAGGAATTCCTGAAGCCCGGCCTTATCCTCTTTGCTTGAATTGATATCGCTGTTTAGGTTATCCAATGAGCGGTGCATGGCACGCACTAATTCGCGGTCAACTTTAGCTATGCTCTTCTTAGGATCGATCAAGACCGGGTCCGATCCTCCCACCCCCTTGAATTGCTCATCCCCCTCCCCTGTTTCCAGGTTTACCATCACTTTTAACTTATGATCCAGTTTCCTCAGATCATTCATCGCCTGGGTAACCTGGTCAATTCGCCGGGCCATGTAAAGAATCTGTTCCCGCTGGAGAGCGTTTTCTTTTTGCAATTCTGCCAACTGGGGAACCTTCGCCTTAATTCCTCTATAATCATGAATAATCAAGAAAAGGACGGCCGCGCAAATGATAAGGAAGGGGAATATGAAAAAAAGTAGGCACTTAGGAATTCTAAGTTGTTTCACGCTGTCTGTGCCGTCAGGTACTAAAAATATGTTGATTTTCTTTGAAGCCAAGGAGCCCTCGATACAAAAGTTGAAAAACAAGACCCAATTAAATATCCTCGGGATTGTTAACATACCTGTCTTTGAGTGTCAACCAGATTTATCTCGTGTTTACAGCAACGTCAAAAACAGGATAAATGATTGAAAATACTACATTTTTAAAAAATTATCGCCTTTCGCGAAGACTCAAAGC
>DAOVUP010000096.1 GCA_030632525.1 Desulfobacteraceae bacterium
GGCACCCCCAATCTCAAAGGGATCGGCTGCAGCATAAAGCCTGCCCGCTGAATTCAGTTCCCAGGTCATTAATGCTTTCCCGGCACCAGGGGCACGCCGCGCCTTTCATAGGTGATGTACGAGAGGAGAGCAATCATTTTGGGATCTTCTGCTGGGAGGGGGTCACCCTCCAAAGGGTTCTGGATACACCAATTGACCATCTCAAAAAGCGCAACGACTCTCCCGATCTGCTGCTGGAACTTGGGATACGTTTCCGGGTGCGTGTTGGCTGCGTTGGGATGGCACTGGTCACACGACACCTTGTTTGTACCCAAAGCGCTGTGAAATAGCTTTTCGCCCTTTATGACCACGGTCATGAACTCCGTGTCCCATCGCTCTAAATCTTCCTTGGTGAACTCATCCGCCTGTATGGAAAAAGAGATTGCCAGCAGGGCAGAAACCATCAAAACGACAAAAGAAACGCTGAAAACCTTTCTATTTTTTCGCATAAGACACCTCTTTGAACCGCCTAAAAGTGGGTTTGGGGCGGAATTTGGCTATTATAATCCTGATAATCCACATCCTGAGGTTTACCGATCTTGGAATTAAAGACAACCGTGCGGTTTTTGTTGTCGGGCAACTGGTAGTGCACGTCCACTTTCCCATTGTGCATGTTTATGAATTGCCAGCCCGTGGCATCCCTCTCGAAGAAAGGATCTGCCCGGTTCATGTTTACCGTCAGCTTGGGAAGACAGCTGGCCGCCTGGGAGTAGGACTCGGGGTAGGGCCAGGGCCAGGCCGTGGCCATCACCGAGTGAAAGGTGATATTTCCAATCTGATTATATTCGATCTGGTGTACATGGCCATAAATCACGGTTGCCTTTTCAAAGGGCTTGAGCAGGGCCTGTACCTTTTCTGCATCCTGGGTCCAGAAATTCCAGGGTTTGAAAATTTTCTGTATGGGGGAATGGGAGAATACAACAACAGGGGTGCTCCGGTTGACTTTCTCCAGGTCTTTTTTCAGCCATGTCAACTGTTCCTCGCCCACCATGAAAGGCGATCCGTTGGGATTGTCGAGCCGCGCCATGGCTAACATCCGGTCCATGGGGGACCCCCACTTCTTGTGAATCCAGCTGTCATAAGTGAGGATACTGTTCAGGGTAACAAAATGAACCCCCTTGTGATCAAAGCTGTACCGCAGTGGCCCGATTTTGGACTGCCAGTATTCCCCGAGATCGAGGTAATAATCGTGCTCCCCGATCACGTAGTAAACCTTGCCGCGCAGGTTGGACATGATCTCCAGGCCGTGATCCAGTTCTTCCTTCTTGCCTAATTGCGCCAGGTCGCCGCCAAACATGAAAAAGTCGGGTCGCGGTGTGAGTAAATTGGCCTCTCGAACTGCCCGAATGAGCCCCATGTCCCAGTTGCGAACGAAGTTGTTCCCCTGAATCTGCTGGATATGGGCGTCAGAAATGTATCCAAACGTAAAGTCCTGTGCAGGGCCTTGGCCGCCAAAGGCTATCTTCACCAGACTCATGGGAAAAGTGGACGCCATTAAACCTGCACCGGTTGTCTTGAGAAATGCTCGTCGGTTTATGTTCATCGCATCTTCCTCCTTTGTGTGTTTGAGACCTCGAGCGTTATTTCTGGACGAACTCAGGACTTGTAAGGGCCTTTAAAAACGCCACCAGGTCTGCCTGCTGCTCCTCTGTCAGGTTGAGAGGCCGGATTCCGCCGCTTAAGAGCTCGGGTAGAGGGTCGGTTTCTTTCAATCGCCCCCCGTTGTTATAGAACTGTACAACATCCTCGAGGGTCTCGAGGCTCCCATCGTGCATATAAGGGGCGGTAAGCTCGATATTTCGCAGGGTAGAGGTCTTGAAGGCGCCGATGTCCGTAAGATCGCGTGTCACCGCAAACCTGCCGAGGGACGATGTTTTCAGGTTGCTGAGTACGGCGATATCCGTTCCTCTCTCCTTCACATCCTTGACGGCAGCTAACAACTCGTCCAGATCCTGTGGCATCTGGTTGGCCGAGACCCCAATCATGTGGAAACGGTTGTCGGTAAAAAGGGCCTGAGTCTGCTCGATTACATGACATGAGACGCACCGCCCCTGCCCTACATATATGTCCAGCCCTCTAATGGCTGCTGGGCTCATCGCTGTCTTGTCGCCCCCAAAATAGTATCTATCAAATTGAGAGTTGGCGCCGATCAGCGTTCTTTGAAAGGTGGCAAGCGCCTGCTTTACTTCGGCCATGGTTATCTGGTCACCGGTCTTGCCAAACGTTTTTTTGAAGAGTTCCGTATATTCCGGGTCGGTTCGAACAATCTTGAGAATGGGTTCGTGGTCTTTAAGACCCATTTCTACCGGATTCAGAAAAGGCTGGGCCGACTGACTCTCAAGCGAAGGCTCACGGCCGTCCCAGAACTGAGTGCGGAGATATGCTGCATTGATGACAGTGGGTGCGTTTCGGGTGCCCTTGAGACCTTTGATACCCTCCGATACGGGAAGCGCATCGGCAAAGCCTTTTTTTCTGTCATGACACGTAGCACAGCTGACCTCCCCTGTGCTGCTGAACCGGGTATCGTGAAACAGTTTGTCCCCGAGTGTTATTTTTTCAGGGGTTATGGGGTTATCAGCCGGGACCGGAACCGGTGGGAGTCCCACGGGTGCAGCAAACGCCACACTGGCCGCGAACAGTGCCATTACCCCGATACGCAACGTTCCTTTAAAATAGCTGGCTGTTTTCTTCAACGTCCTTACCTCCTTTCTTTCTGGCCTTTTCATGGGTTATAGACAGGAATGATGCGTGCCCAAACAAAAATCCCTTTCGGGCACGCTGTTCACCTTCACACCGATTATCGAAAATCACTAAAGGTCATTTATGAATCTCGCAGGAGGTAGACAAGTCTGTGCGACTCGCGGTGCTTAGCAGGGTGTAACCGCATTGTGCATTTACGGTTAACTTGTCAGTCCTTCTCGAGGATCAGCACATCAACCTTTCCTTCAAGCGCCTTCTCAAAACTGAGCGCGTCCTGGATATCACCCACAATCGCGCCGTAATGCATGGGGATAGCGAGCTTGGGATTGATGGCAAGGGCGGCCTTTACGGCCTGGTCCGCGGTCATGACGTATGTCCCTGATACCGGCAGAAGAGCGATATCTACCTCAAGATCTTTCATCTCCGGGATAAAATCGGCATCGCCCGCGTGGTAAATCTTGACCCCGTCTATCTCCACTATAAATCCTAACCAGCCATTCTTTTTTGGATGAAAGTCCTTGTCCGTGTTGTAAGAAGGGACCACGTCGATCTTGACATCGCCTAAATCAACCGTGTCTCCGGGTTTCACAACTCTCACATCACCCGTGAGCGTTTTTGCCGAATCCTTCTCAGTAATAATTACCGTATCAGGCCCCTGAATCTTTTGAATATCCTCGGGTGAGCAGTGGTCAAAATGCTCATGGGATATAAGGATAACATCAGCCACTGGTCCTCCTTCAATCTGGTATGGGTCAACGTAGATTGTCTTTGCGGCATCAATGCGAAACCCGTCATGGCCAAGCCACGCAATTTTGTCAGCAAACGCTTTTATCATCTTAATACCCTCCTTTCTTCGCCGCAGCCTGCATGGGCTGCGGTGGTTAATGAAGTTGGTAGATTTAGTAGGGCCTATTTGAGGAACCCGATCTTTACAGAAAGATGAGCGCATTCACCCTAAATAGTAGGCATTTAAAGGCACTTTAAATCATCCCAAGTGACTAAGACGTACCTTTAGCGGGGTAAACTTGGGGCTCTGTCTGTTCTGGTATTCATTAATGCTCATTCGGTAATTTCACCGTGGGCACGATGTTTCCAATTCATAAATAAGAAATTTTCCGCAAGGTCAAGGCAGACAAGGGGTTGTGCGGAGACGTACTTTAGTACGTCGCACAAGGAACCCCGCAGTTTGACGCCGAGATTGCGGAAAAGAGCCATTTATGGATGGAAACTAATTGGGTTCCAGGATTATCTTATGATCCAAAAGGGAAAAGCGTTTAACCTTTGCGCGAATGATCTTTTCTTCGCCAAATATGTCGACCATCTTCACACCGTCATCGCTGCTCTCTAAAAGATCCACTCCCTCAAAAACAAGCTCTTCCTTCCCGTCCTTCAAGATATACGCGGTTGATTCACACATCTCAAATAATCTCCTTGACCGTCTTTATTAGCTGGTTGACCAGATGTGGCAAAGGCTCATCTGAAACCCCAACGATCTTGATTTTCTCCTGTGTTAGAGGAATCAGGACCTTTTTAGCCTTGCTCGAACTTACTGCTGAAGCCATTTTAGGCGTTACCTCACCCATCATTGCATTGGCCACTAAAATACCGAGAGGTCCTATTATCAGATCCACCACCCGGCTGGTACAAATAATGGCATTTTCTCCCGTACCACCCCTGTTGGCCCCGGCCTTCAT
This sequence comes from Desulfobacteraceae bacterium, assembly GCA_030632525.1. Taxonomy (GTDB): domain Bacteria; phylum Desulfobacterota; class DSM-4660; order Desulfatiglandales; family Desulfatiglandaceae; genus Desulfacyla. The sequence goes on from DAOVUP010000096.1 coordinate 4,434, forward strand.
CATCCTCGATGTTGCAATAGAATTGGTCCCAAGTGCTAAGATTTCCAGGTCAGCGCCTATTGAATGTCTCAGACCCTTTATAACGGTTGCTCCGATGCCCCCGCCCTGTCCGTCCATAACCATTAGTTTCATGGTTTTAACCTGTCCCTGTAGCGTCCTTGGTGACCAAAAAAGAGATTGCATCCTTGGTGAAAAAAATATATTTTCATTACTGCAAGATTCGTCAAATAGTCTAAAAACTTTCGTGTCTTTGCGACTTTGCGTGAGGCTTTAATTTTAACCCCGGTTTACCCGGGTTAGGGTTCTGATTTGGTATTTCAAACAATTTTTTTTGCAATAGCGGCCTATGTCGCTGGCGCAATCCCGTTTGGGAAAATAATCGCCAGATATGTGGCGCGTATTGACATCACCAAGCGTGGCAGCGGAAATATCGGGGCCACCAACGTGGCCAGAGAACTCGGTATGAAATGGGGGATAATTACCTTAATTCTTGATTTACTCAAGGGTTTTGTCCCAGTGGTGCTCTTCTCTCATTTTTTTGCTCAAGCAGGGCCATTCCATGAAGCAGCCTTGGCTGGAATCGGTATATGCGCTCTATTAGGCCACATGTTCCCTGTCTTTCTTGGATTTCGAGGGGGAAAAGGAGTTGCAACCGCATTGGGCGTCTACCTGGCAATCTCACCATTATCGTGTCTTTGCAGCCTCGTAGTGTTTATCATAATTGTAATGATATGGAACTATATTTCTCTGGGTTCTATGCTTTTAGCGGCTGTTATGCCCGTTTTTCTTATCCTGTTCGGCAAGCCCCAACCCCTGATAATTGGCTCATTGATTATGGCAGTCCTGATCTGCTACAAACACAAGGTTAACATTCAAGCTCTGATCAGGGGCGAGGAGAGAAGATGGAAAGACCGCAAAAGGAAAGATAATAGCAATCAAGCGAACAGTTCAAGCAGCCTGTCCAACTCATCGTCGGAATAAAAATGGACTACGACAGTACCCTTTTTCCCCCGTTTATTGATCTGGACTTTTGTGCCAAGAGACCTCTTGAGGTTGTCTTCTAACGATCGAAGATAAGGATCTTTGGTAGATCCCTTCACCATTGTATTTGTGGAGCGCGTTATCCTTTTCGCCAATGCCTCTGACTGCCTGACAGAAAGACCTCTTTTAATTATGGTGTTTCGCAGTGTCCACTGATCTTCACTCTTCTTGAGGCCGGCCACCAACCGTGCGTGGCCCATGCTTAGACGATCGTCAATCACATCCTGCTGTATCTGTATCGGGAGTTTCAGGAGCCTCAAAAGATTGGTTATGGAAGAACGGTCTTTACCCAATCGTTTGGCCAAGGCATCCTGCGTAATTCCGGTCTCTTCCAGGAGTTTTCCATAGGCAACAGCCTCTTCAATGGGATTGAGGTCTTTTCTGTGAATATTTTCAATAAGGGCCAGCTCTAAAGATTCAGATGGAGTTACTTCTCTCACTACGACAGGAACGCGGCGGAGGCCTGCCTTTTGTGCCGCCCTCCACCTTCTCTCGCCGGCGATTAGTTGATATCCTGCCGCTGTCTTGCTGACAAGTAGTGGTGTAATTATCCCTTTTTCCCTTACTGAACCAACCATTTCTTCAAGTTCATGGGGCGCGAAGTTCTGTCTTGGCTGATGAGGATTGGGTTCAATTACCTCGACCGGGCATTGAAAGAACTGCTCATCTCTGTCATTAAATTTATCGGCATCAGGAATTAGCGCCGACAACCCCCTTCCAAGGGCTTTTCGTTTTGCCATGGTTGCTTATTGCCTCCCGATCAATTCCCTCGCAAGGGCCAGATAGCTCTGTGCGCCTTTGGAACCTATATCATAAAGTATAATCGGTTTCCCATAACTGGGGGCTTCGCTTAAACGGACATTACGTGGTATAACAGTCTTGAAAACCCGTTCCTTAAAAAGCGCTCTGGCCTCATCCTCAACCTGGAGTGAGAGATTGTTTCGGCTATCATGCATGGTTAACAGGATATAGGCGGGCCGGAGTACCGGATTTAGGCCTTTTTTCACTGCTTTTGCAGTGTTCAAAAGGTGCGACAGCCCTTCCAATGCGTAATA
>DAOVUP010000040.1 GCA_030632525.1 Desulfobacteraceae bacterium
CATCCCCTTTTGGGGCCGGTCCTGAAAGAGACATTGGGGGTGATGGTGTTTCAGGAACAACTCAGCCAGGCTGCTATTCACTTAGCCGGCTTTGACCCTGCCGAGGCCGATACCCTCAGAAAGACGGTAAGTAAAAAAAATAAGGGAAAAAAGCTCAGGGATTTTTACACCCGGTTTGTGCGGGGTGCCTCGGAGAGGGGGGTCAGCCGGGGGGTGATAGAGGAGGTCTGGCAGATGATGATCGGCTTTGACGGGTACAGTTTCTGTAAACCGCATTCCGCCAGCTACACCATGGTGGCCTACAAGTCCGCCTATCTCAGGGCCCATTACCCCGCAGAGTTCATGGCCTCGGTGATTTCCAACCACGGGGGCTATTACTCCACCCTCAGCTATATATCGGAAGCGAGGCGTATGGGGCTTGAGGTTCTTCCCCCCGATATCAACCAGAGTGAAATCAAATATATCGGCAAGGACCGGCAAATACGGGTGGGTCTTATGCAATTGAAAGAGATCGCCCAAGAGGCTAAGGAGGCCATTATCCACACCAGGGTCAAAACCGGCCCCTTCATATCTCTTGAAGATTTCCTTAATCGAACCAGGCCCCATGTCCATCTCCAGGATGTCAGGATCTTGATTAAAGGAGGCTGTTTTGACAACATTGCCCAAGGCATATCCAGACCCGGGCTTGTCTGGGAGGCGATTCGATTTTTCGCCCGGAAAGAGGAAAAAAAGGCGCCCGGACTTTTTGATCTTAGCAAAACTCCTGTGCGGACACCCCAACTAAAGCGGGATTGCCATACTCCGTACCCTAAGCATATCATGCTAAGGCATGAATCCGAGGTCTTTGGCTTTATTCTTTCGGTCCACCCCCTGACCCTTTGTGATGACATCTTGAAAGGCCTCGATTATGTCCGTGCTGAGGACCTGCATTCTATGGTGGGTAGAGAGGTAACAACTATCGGATGGCCTGTCACCGGCAAGACCGTGCATACCAAGGAAGGCGATCCTATGAAATTCATCACTTTTGAGGACCTTACCGCTGTTTATGAGGCCGTATTTTTCCCCAAGGTGTACCACCGATTTTGTCATATGTTGAACATAACGGGTCCATATATACTGAAAGGAAAGGTGGGAGAGACTTTCAACGCCATAAATATAACGGTAAGCAGGGTGGGATTTTTGGACAAAACTACCTGCCTTGCTGATTTTACTTGAATTTTGAAAAATATTCATATATATGATTCACAGTGTTCTAACAGCAATATTTCCCCTGCTCTTTTCACTTCAAAGGGGCGATTAAAGACTGATGGCGCTATTTTTTATGATAACTGAGGTAATCGATGAAACAGAGTATTCGCACAGCGTTTAAGGTCTTTACTAATCAAAAGAGAACTATCAGTCATAGCCAGCAACCTGACCCTATCCAAAAAAATGTAGTCAAAACACCAGGCCCGGCAACATCTCTGTTTACAGTTAAACGGCTCAATGAAGCTATTACCAAGGCCAAAGATCGGTTTTTGGCCATCCAGAACGCCAAAGGATATTGGGTCTTTGATCTGGAAGCAGACGCCACCATTTCGTCTGAATATATATTCCTCCAGAGGTTTTTAGGTCGCGAAATGCCCCACGATCTCAAGGAGGGAATGGGCCACTACATTCGCAACAGGCAGATTGAGAACGGCGGCTGGCCCCTCTACCACGCGGGCGAAGCCAATATCAGCGCCTCGGTTAAGGCATATTTCGCCCTTAAGCAGTTAGGTGATTCGCCCGATGCACCACACATGGTTAAGGCGCGGGAGTTCATATTGGACCATGGGGGAGCGGCTAAGGTAAACGTCTTCACCCGCTTCACCTTAGCCCTGTTCGGCCAGATCCTCTGGAGAACAACCCCTGCCATGCCAATTGCGATCATGCTCTTGCCAAAATGGTTCTTTTTTCATCTCCAGAAGGTATCTTACTGGTCTCGGACCGTGATCGTACCCCTCCTCATTCTCAATGCCAAGCAACCCGTCTGTCATCTGAGACCGGACGAAGGCATACCGGAATTGTTTTTGGAACCTCCCCTGAAACTCCGTCACCTTGATCATCTCGTTCCGCGGAGTTTGAATAAGAATCTATTCATCTTCTTAGACCGCATTCTTAAAACAGTTGACCCCATGATCCCCTCAACCACACGGGAAAAGGCCATAAGGCTTGCTGAGAGCTGGACCGTTGAGAGAATGCAGGGCGAGGGAGGCATCGGCGCCATATTTCCTGCCATGGCCAACGCGGTAATGGCCCTCAGAGCTTTAGGTTATCCCGATGATCAGCCCGATTTTGTCCGCGGTCTCAAGGCGATAGACGACCTCGTCGTCACCCGGGGTCATGAAGCGTTCTGCCAGCCATGTGTCTCCCCTATTTGGGATACCTGTCTGAGCCTGTCGGCCTTGCTCGAGTCCGGTCTGCCACCGGACCATAATGCGGTTAAAAAGGCCACAGCCTGGCTTTTCAAAGAGCTGATTACTCGCCCCGGAGATTGGGCCCACCGGGCTCCTGACCTGGAACCGGCAGGCTGGGCCTTTCAGTTTGAAAACAGTTTTTATCCTGACATTGATGACACGCCCATGGTTCTTATGTCTCTTCTCCGGGCCGGCGCACTGGATGAGGAAGAGTATAAGCAAAAAATCGCCAAGGCAGTAAACTGGGTCATCGGTATGCAGAGTTCCGACGGGGGATGGGGCGCCTTTGATATTGATAACAACTATTTCTATCTTAATAATATTCCCTTTGCCGATCATGGAGCACTTCTCGATCCCAGCACCTCCGACCTCACGGGGCGGTGCGTAGAAATTCTCTCCATGTTAGGCTATGGCCATGATTTCCCGCCCATTGCCAAGGCACTCAAGTTTCTGCGCAAAGAACAAGAAGAGTGTGGCGCCTGGTTCGGTCGGTGGGGTGTAAACTACATATACGGCACTTGGTCCGTACTCAAAGGCCTTGGGGCTTTAGGAGAAAACGCGTCCCAGCCCTACATTCGCAGAGCGGTTGAATGGTTGAAATCGTGCCAGAATTCAGATAATGGCTGGGGTGAAACAAGCCATTCATACTCTGACCCATCTATTGGTGGCAATGGTAGGAGCACTCCATCCCAGACCGCATGGTCACTGTTAGGGCTTATGGCAGTGGGTGAAGTTAAGAGTTCTGCGGTCCAACGGGGTATTCACTATCTTCTTGGGACCCAAAACCAAGGGGTCTGGGAGGAGGAGGATTTTACAGGCACAGGTTTTCCCAGGGTTTTTTATCTACGCTACCACGGCTATTGCCAATTCTTTCCCCTCTGGGCTTTAAGTGAATACCGCAGGATTCGTACGGAAAAAATGACCCGTCAAAACGAGGTAAGTCTTGAACACCCAACAGATTTGCCCCTGCCCGTTTTAAAACAGAGACCATGAATTTGACCATAGGCCTCGTCGTAGGGCTTCCGGCCGAGGCAAGGGCCCTGATAGGGTGCGGCCGATGGCAGCACGCTGAGGGACATCTGTTCCGGCGTTCCCGCCTCAATAACAGAACTCATCTTATCGTTGTGCGCTCAGGCTTAGGCATGGAAAACGCCTTTTTGGCCTCACAGTGGCTGATCGCAGAAGGTGTGGTCGCATTGGGCGTTTCAGGGGTTTCAGGAGGTCTGGACCCGGACCTTGAGCCCGGAGACCTGATTCTTGCTGACTCGATAATTCAAGAAAATGGCAACACGTGCCAACAGATTTGGGAAGGGAACTCTAAATTTGTCGAAATCTCTTATGCGGCACTAATCGCCAAAGGGATCCCCGCATATCGCGGCGCAATCATTACAGTTCGGAAGGCGGTTCTTTCTGCCCGGAACAAACAAGCGCTCTTTACGAAAACCAACGCCTTGGCCGTGGACATGGAAAGCGCTGCAGTAGCTGCGGTTGCCAATAACGCAGGTCTTCCCTTTTTTGCCCTACGCGCTGTGTGTGATGCAACAACCCGTTCAGTTCCCATAGAGATCTTTGACTGCCTCAACCAGGCAGGCCGCGTCCGGCTGCTCCATCTCTTCAGGATGCTTTTAATAAGGCCAGCCCTCGTTTCCGATCTCCTTCGCACAAGAAAAGATTTTAATGCGGCTTTAGCCACCCTCGGACGCGCATGGCATACCCAAATCAGTAGCAGCCTGCCCGCCCTTCTTAAGAATACAGATCAATAAAGAGTTACGAGCTGCTGGTCGGAGCGTAACGGAGATCCCGCGGGACGCGGGATTGCGGGTTGCAGGATGAATTTCTTGTTTTCAGTCAACAACCATCAATAATCAATCCCAAGAAATTTCATGACGAGTATCTCCTAATCCGAGAGGTGCATCCATTCAAGGTAGTCAGGTTTTTCGGTATGGTGGATATAACAGGTGGGATCCTCGCCTAATGGATCGCCGGTTGCTGCATAGGCCTTGCCCCTGCAACCGCCGCAGATATACCGGTTAGCACAATCCCCGCACGCTCCCTTCAGCTGGTTGCGGTCGCGTAACTTGACGAAAATATCGCCATGTTTCCGGATTTCCCTTAAGGATTGCTCTCTAACATTTCCCCCGCTGATCGGAACAAAAGGACAGGTCCAAACATCACCGTTAGGCTTAACATATACCAGCCCCCAGCCAGCGGCGCAGCCGTGAAACAGTGTACGGGATGCCGTGGGCTTTGGGTCCTTATTGTCCCTTTTGAGCAGGTGGGGCCAGTATTGAGGCCCGGCCACCGGTTCCACTATGGTAACTGATTCCCTTTGCAACCTCCTTATGGTATTCATCAATTCGCGGTTTTGCCCTGGTGAGAGCGCCGAGTCCGCGATATTGCCGCCCCGTCCCATGGGTACGAGCTGATAGCAGAGCATGATGTCGGCATGGACTCCATGACAGAAATGTACGACATCCTCTAAGGTTGCGAGATTTTCCGTCATGGCGGTGTAGTTGAACTGAACGACCATCCCGGCCGCCTTACACGCCTCGATGGCCCGAAGCGCCAAGTCGAATGCCTGCGGGTTGCAGCGGATGTGATTGTGGATGTCCCTGTCTGTGGAGTCAAAGCTGACCGCAATGCCCTTGACCCCAAGTTTTTTCAGTTCAAGTGCCCTCTTTCGGTCAATGAGCGACCCGTTGGTGGCTATGACGTTGATCAGCCCCAGACTTTTACTGTAGCGCAAGAGATCGTCAATATCAGGACGGACAAGGGGCTCACCCCCTGTAAAGACGAGCATCTGGAAACGGCCCACATCCCTGACCTGCCGGATGAATTGATGGGCTTCCGAGGTTGTAAGCTCATCAGGCCCGGCCTTGCCGGACTTTGCGTGGCAATGCCGGCACGAAAAGTTGCATGCCTCGGTGACCTCCCAGACCGCATGATAGCCGAAACCAATGCAACCCATACCGACCGATCCTGCCGCGACAGGAATGGAACGGAATGCACCATTAAAAAGCCAGGGGACAAAATGCCGCCACCCTGTAGTCTTTTTCAACAGGAGGGCAGACGCAAACTGGCGCACGAGGTTTTGGGGATATAGATAGGGTCGCAGGGTCATAGCTCAGAAGACAACGATGATGCCAAGGGTTACGGCGACAAGCAGATTGAGCAGAATTCCCTGACCGCAAAGAGGCTCGACCTTTTTTTCCTCTTTCCATTGAGCAAGCAACCCCACTCTCACCGCAAGAGACAGAGAGAAAAGTACTACCGGCAAAGAGACAAACAGATAGACAAGATCCCATGCATGAAAAAAATGCCAGATCAGCAGAGTGGTGACGGCCACCAAAAAGGCCGCCACACCGTAGACCTTTGCGGCGCGTTCCCTGCCCCATAGTACCACGAGATTTTTCTTCCCAACAGTCCTGTCCGGCTCATAGTCGGGAAACTCGTTAAAGAGTATCACGTTAAAAATGGACAGGGCCAGGGGCGGGGCAAAGAGATAGGAATAGGGGGGGAATGTACCGGTGGCCGTTGCAAAGCCTGTGAACAGAGTTAGCCAGCCGTAACAGATGGCAATAAAGAACTCTCCTAAACCGCGCTTTGCTAATCTTACGGGTGGCAGGGAATAGATCAGGGCCGCAAGTCCCCCGAATACCCCTAAGCCAAGCAGTGCCCAGCTTGCGTGGATATAACTAATATATAACCCGCAAAGGGCTGCTCCGCACAGCAGTATGATCGCTAAGGTTCCTGCGGACCTCGGGGAAATAGAGCCGCCCGCCACCACCAGGGTGCCCCCCGAAAATCTGGTCCTCATATACTTGAGGGTCAGCAGATCTTCCTCTTTATCGCAAATTTCCCCGATCAGATAGCACGTAATACAGATGAAGAGAACTGCGATCAGGCCAAGGATCGAGGCTGTCCAGCTTATGGAATCACCACTCCTGTAGCCGACGAAGATCCCGGCGGCAAAAGGCATCAGGGCCACGGTGGTGAAGGGAAGCCGCATTACCGTAACCCAGTTGGTTATGGCGGATAAACTTTGAGCGTTTGTCATGATTATGTTTCCTAAAAAACCTTTGGATTTGCCCATAAGGATCATGGGCATGAAGTCGTAAAAAAATATTAGGAACGAGCCCTCAGTGTGTCAAGGGAAAAGCGGTTTTATCTTGGAAAATTTGATTAGGATCTATCTGCGCCAGTGAGATAGTTTTTATCTAAAGATCCGTAAATCACCGGAAGGGTTTCCACAGGAGGAGGGTTGAACCCAAAGACCAGTTCAAGAAAGACCGTTATAATGCGGTAAGTCGCACCCCAGAGCACCTCCCTCTCATCCCGGTTCTGGTGCAGAAAACAGGGAAAATCCTGTGTTATTCCCCTTTCCCTATTATCCCGGCGGATTCCCATTTGCAGGCGATAACAGGCATAACCATCCGTATCAAGCAGGTCTCTCAGCGGGATGTAAACGATTTTCTCAACCTCCCAGTTGGGAAAAAACCGCTTTTGACCGGTAATCCATCCCACCATGGGGTAGATAACCCTGTGAAACATCTCAAGTTTTTGAGGCGGCAGGGGGCCTAAGAATTTCACCAGAAGAGGATTCAGACGCATTTCCTCAAGGCTTTCCCGGAGGCTGGCGGCAAAAAGGAGAGCCAACCTGCGAGACTCCCCCTGCTGCAAGTCCCGCCACCTCTGCCAGTACGGCCAGCGTGCCAAGGGAAAAAGGGGCAAACCCAGGATCTTTGATATATAGAAATCGAAACGAGGGGTGATCCTACCACCGGGGAAACAAAGATCTCCGGCCTGCTTTACCCTTTTGGATCGCTTATTAAGGACAAGACAGGGTTCAGGAGAAGCCCTCAAATTATCGCAATGCTGGCCCAAAAGGAACAGGACGGCAGATGTAGACGAAAAACCGGAGACACCTTTTGGAAAAAAGCGTTCACATCCGCTTCTATCGTTAAGCACACGCAAAAGGTGCTCAATAAAAGCTGAAGAATCTCCTAATAGATTCAGCATACCTTGTACCATTTGGTGAAATCGCTGCGAGCATCCACAGCCAAAGTGATTTTTACAGGCTCGATAGCGCTTCTCTCTGGTCGTTCGTCTAAGATATCTTGTCGCCCGCAAGAAAAATAAAACGACATCAAAAAGATTGACAATAGATTCCTTGCTATCCTTTTGTTTTTCATATTATATCAAACCTCTCCTGCATGATCATAACATAACAAGTTTCCCCGCTAAAGACGGGGTCTTCGACAGGTTGCGGTTTTCAGGCTTTTAATTGTCAATAGTAAATAGTAAATAGTCAATAGTCAATCCAAGGGGTTGCGAGTTTAGGCACTTCTGACCAACTATGTCATCAAACCCTACCAAAGGATATGTGTGCGTTGTGGCAGCCGCCATTATGTGGGCCTCATCAGGGGTTGCAGGCAAGGCGCTTTTCGCCGGGGGCATTACCCCCTTTGAGTTGGTGCAGGTCAGGGTCACCGTGTCGACCCTGCTGTTGGCAATCGTTTTCGGGTTACATTCCAGAGGTCTTTTCAGGCTTCGCGGCAGGGTTTTTATCTATTTCTTCATTTTAGGCGGGGCCGCCATGGCCCTTGTCCAAATCACTTATTTTTACGCAGTCAGCAAGATTCAGGTAGCTGCCGCCATCTTTCTCCAGTATCTCGCACCTATTATGGTGGCCTTTTTCTCCATCTGTTTCTGGAAAGAACGTCTGACACTTACTAAATCCCTTTCCCTTGTTATTTCACTTGCAGGTTGTTACCTCGTGGTAGGAGGATACAACCTTCATCTCATACAAATGAACCGAGTGGGAATCCTTTGCGGTTTGGCTTCAGCCATCTGCTTTGCCTCATACACGCTTTTTGGCGAGAGAGGCATGCACCGGTACTCCCCCTGGACCGTTCTTTTTTATGCCTTTCTTTTCGCCATGTTCACCTGGCACATCATTTACCCGCCCTTTCAATATTTCAGGGCCGGGTATAGTCTGAATCAGTGGGGATGGCTCCTCTACATTTCTATAATTGGCACC
>DAOVUP010000168.1 GCA_030632525.1 Desulfobacteraceae bacterium
CTTGTTGCAGTGACCGCTTCTGCCATGATTTTTCTACTTCCCATTACCTGCTATTACTTTCACCGGGTTTCCCTTGTCTTTATCCCGGCCAATCTCACTACTGTTCCGATCTTAGGCATGTGGGTCATACCATTGGGACTCCTATCCGCTATAGCAGCGCCCTTTTCTTTTAGTGTTGCCAGCTTCTTTCTCCATTTGGGCGCCTGGGGACTCAATAAAATGATGGCAATCATTGAGTTCTGGGCCCACATCCCCCGGTCGAGCATCTGGACAGTTACCCCGAATATCTTTGAGATATTTCTCTTTTACTCCTTCATCCTATGCATTTTCTTTTTCAAACGCTGGAGATGGGCAAAAATAGGGGTCGCCCTAATTGCAACCCTCATCCTTAGTGATGCAGCATACTGGGTATACCAGGTCCGATTTAACAGGGACCTTGAGGTTATCTTTCTGGACGTAGGACGAGGTAATGCCGCCCTTGTTTCCTTTCCGGGAGGAAAGAAGATGATCATTGACGGGGGCGGATTCTCAAGCCGTAGTTTTGATGTGGGCAAAATGGTGGTCGCTCCGTATCTGTGGCATAAAAAGATCAGTCAGATAGATTATATGGTCTTGAGTCACCCCCAGGCAGACCACATGAACGGGCTCAGGTTCATTGCAAAAACCTTTCGTCCAAAAGAATTCTGGTATAACGGGGACCAGGTGGAAACTGCGACTTTCAGGGAGTTGAAAACAATTATTGAAACAGGTAACATTAAGACACTTCTCCCTTCTGATTTAAAGGATGGTATAGAGATCAATGGAGCCAGGGTTAATATTCTGCATCCTGATCCTGACGGGCGACCTTTGATTCTTGAAAAGGATGGGAAATGGCTGAACAACAACTCACTGGTTCTCAAGATCGCTTACAGGGGAAAGAGCTTTCTCTTTCCCGGAGACCTGGAAAAACCGGGCGAGGAGGTGTTGATCTCCAATGTGGGGGAGATGGTCAAGAGCGACATACTCCTCTCCCCCCATCACGGGAGCAAGACATCAAGCTCTAAGGAGTTCCTCGAGATGGTGCAACCCAGTATTTGTATTATTTCTTCAAGGGAGGGGAGCTCAGTCAATTTCCCTCATCAAACAATTCTTGACCGGCTGAGCGACGTGGGATGCAGGGTTATCAGGATATCCAGATCAGGGGCGGTGGAAGTAATTGTCGGGAAAGACCGATTCAAAGTCAGAACATTTCTTGAAGAAATGGGTCTTTAGGAAAAGAATCGCATCCCAATTTCTTGTCTGCTCCGGTGCTATCAATGGAAACGGATAAAACAATGGTATCCCTTTTCTGGAACCCCATTCTCGGCGCAAGCGCCTATACTCTGTTTTACGCCCCGTACCCATGTACAGGGTCAATCGGAAGTGTTGACATGGGAAATAAAACACATTCGGTCAATCTTTGGTCAGGGGCTGCATTTTATGTGGCAGTTAAGGCACACAACAAAAATGTTTTCAGTAACTACTCGAATATTATAACAGTTCAAGTGTTCTGAGGTCTCAGACGCAACAATTAGCGCTTCCTCACCAACCCTGTCCACGGACCCCGGGGTGAAGGAGAACGTCGATCATCTGAGCATAACGGGTAAACACATCCGCTACGGACAAATTTCCATGCGCCTCGGTGAGCGCCGTGTAGCCGGATAGATCAGCGATCAGAAAAACATATTCCATTTCCTTTAGATCAATCATTCTTTAGCCTTCCCAACATCCCCCATTTTGTCAGAATGCACCTCCCGTAAACTCTCCTGGGTGAGTACTTTTTTCCCGACCGGATACTTTCAACTGGATAATTAGTATCCATATTCCGCCATCTTTTACAATAATAACAATTTAAATCCTGAGGTACGTTGAAATATTTTGTTATTTCAAGATATTAGCATCAATACCATATTGTGGCATAACCATTGCACTGTTAAAAACAAAAACCTTAGGGAAGGAGAAAAACTGATACCATGAAAAAATATTTTGCAGTGCTTACGATCGCGATCACATTCTTTTTGGGATTGAGCGCGATGCCGCTTTATGCTGTGATGTCAGGAGGCGGTATGACTAATAGTGGGGGTTTCGGGATGATGAATGGGATGGCTGGCACTCCCGTAGTGGATGATGAGGGGATAGCTTATTTAGTCCGCTGGGAGCCTAATCAGAATCCTGGTACGATGCCAAATAGTAATTCTTTTAAATCCACCCTTATGGCAATCAACCCGAATACTGGCAAGGTGGTTTCATTGATTTTAGATGGAATGTTATCGGGGCCAGTACTAAGCGATAACGGAAATGTGCTGGTGGCAACCGCTTCACTCCCAAACTTCGAGGACTTCCAAATGGTTGCAAATCACGGTGAAAGCAATGCGGAGAGCCAATCGGTACTCTATGCTATCAAGTTACCGCTAACGGAAAGCACAGTTCCGGCGGCGGTATCACTGGATGGAAGCTACGCTTCGATCCCCGTGATCGCTAATGGCGTTGTTTACGTAACCACCACAAGTCATGGTGATTTTATGATGGGACACGACATGTTTGATGGTATGTTTAATAATTTTGATTTCAACAATCTAGAGGATCACAAATCAGTTCTCTATGTCATTGGCCTTAACGGTATTCTAAAGGCTAAGATTGAAATCGAGTAAGAGGACAAGGTTGCGAGCATTCCTTCAACTCCTATTGTTGTGTGGGGATCTACCCTTTCCCGTAAGGGAGGGAGATCCCCAACCAAACCGGTGTCTAGTTTTGATGCTAGAATGCATGCAATGGGCGAGGTAAGGTGATAAGAAACCGCTATTTTGGGGAGTGTATAGAAGAAACGGCCTTGAGGGTCAAAAAAAACCGACCGCAGGATGTTGTGGCTGCAACTCGCAGGCCTGAAATGGAGTACCCTGGTCAGAAAGGGCGTAGATGACAACACAGTGCCAGGGAGCTTGATCTTGCCAGAACGGCGGAAAATCTGTGATATCACCATTCAGACGGGCGGTTTGAGGTTTGAGATATGTCATGGTTCTGACAAATTTTGGCTATGTTGAAAACCGTCGACACCTCCAACGCAATTGCCGCTTTGGTGAACCTGGGGTATCTGCTATAAAGGTCAGGCTTTCTAAACCACTAAATCCTTTTATATCAATTAGATACATAAAGGTTTTACGATGTATGATGCCGGTGGGATTGGCAGAAATCACACTTCCGCCTCAAACGAAGGAGTTGGTTTTCAAGGTACCGAAAAAGGTAACATTGCCAGAGAATCTGTCGAAAAACCCTAAAATATGCAATTTCCCTCTCCTTTTCGGCTTGTAAGTGCCCGGTTTTTAACAGAACATGAATGGCAAAATTTGGCCATTTGGGCTTTTTCGACAGATTCAGAACAATGGTTCACCACTGGATAGGAGCCACAACATAACCAAACTAACAACATAGATATAGAAAGTCTTCAATCGAGTTGGAGGTCAAAAACTACCTATTTCTCCAGTTCTTCCTTGACGGCAAGGCTTATCTTTTCCAAAGTGTATGGCTTCTTAGTATACCTCCCAACCCCCCCCACAGCCGACCCCAATATTCAGAGACCTACAAGGCCTGATTTTTGAAAGAAGAGATGGGTCCAAGGAATAGCTCCACCTAGATTTCTTCGATTTTCCGCTCTCCTGGCATAATTAAGCCCCCGATTCACTGTCATGGCATCCGCGCCATTCCATGCGATCCCGGACGAAGACCACGTGGTAGAGACGTTATTCATAGCGATGGGAAGCAAATGGCATAACTGCATCCAGCCTCCGAGTTTTTTAAGTTATTTCCGGGACGGAACAATAGCAGGACTTGAGACGAACTTTATTTTTTTCGTAATGCCGCTTTCATCATGGTGCGCTGGGCCTCAGAGCCCTCACACTGCTTCATGGCGAGGATCGAATACTGCATGGCCGTTTCCAGATCGGTTGTCAGCCATTTGTAAATGATCTCTTTCTGAACCGAAAGGGCCTTGACATCCATGGACGTGATTTCGGTGATGAATTGTGACAGACGCGGTTCCAGTTCCCCGGCTTTAACCACTTCATTGACAAGTCCCATCCTTTCCGCCTCGACAGCATCATAGGTCCTGCCCAAATAACACATCTCCTTTGCTTTGAGCAGCCCCACTGTAGGGACCAGCAGGGCCGCTTCAACCATGCAAGGGATTCCGACCTTCATTTCAGGCATAGAGAAAACAGCCAAATCATTCGCCAGCACAAAGTCGCATGCCAGCATGAGTTCGAGAGCACCCCCAAAGCAATACCCTTCAACAACACACACCACGACCTGGGGAATGGTCATCATTTCTCTAGAACAGCCGTGTATGATGTTTCCTATTTTAGCGATATCTGAGGTGAAGGTTTCATATTCCTTTCTGATGTCCATGCCGGAACTAAAAGAACGGCCGCCGGCTCCCCGCAAGATCAAGACTTTCATCGAATCATCATCCTTGAGATCTTTCACACCTTGATGCAACTCATTCCACATTTCGACGCTCATGGCATTCTGAACTTCCGGACGGTTAAGCGTAATGGTGACAACCGCATCCCGCCGATGGATTATTATCGGCTTGTTCTCTTCTTTCATGAAATCATACCTCCTTCTGAAATTACATCATCCATGCCCGAAGATCCAAACGTGAGAAGCGATCCCACCCTATCTTTGATCTCAGGCAGGGCAAATAC
>DAOVUP010000163.1 GCA_030632525.1 Desulfobacteraceae bacterium
ATCATCCTGTTAACAGCCCGGTGGCCTATGATCATAAGGTTTTGGGGATTGCTGCTTAAATAAAGGGCTTTTTTAATCCCCCGGTCCACTCTTTCCTTCATGGATACATAACCCTCTCCTTCCGGATAAATATAGTTATACTTATTCTCCTTCCTGGCAAAGTGGACATGGGGCATTTTTCGCCGGATCTCCTCATAGCTCATACACTCACAGACCCCGCTGTTGATTTCGTTGAACTCTTTCAGGGGTATGATGACGCAATTATCCTGTAGACGCTTAATGGGAAAAGCCGTTTGCACGGTCCGTTTTTTTTTGCTTGTGAAGATTACAGGCACCTTTTTGTTTTTAAAGGATTGTGCCAAGGCCTCAGCCTGGACCTTCCCATCCCCGGTAAGCCCGGAATTTCCGCCGATCCTGTTTTGGAGGTTAAAGTAGGTTTCCCCGTGTCTTATAAGAAAGAGGTTTTTAACGGTGTCAGTAACCAAAAAATCCCTGATTCGGTCATAATAGGGGATGTCGTCTGAAATCTCTTCTTCTGAGATCTTGTTGTACAGAGAATCCAATTTAATAAAATTTGTTTCCTTCTCAAGGGGGGAGTAAATGGCCTGATAGTAACTAATGCGTTGTCTGAAACTCTTGACGGCAGCCTCCTTTCCCAAATGGCTGAACTCAGGATGAGCAACCTTCCTGTCTATGCTCGCCTTCAGTATTTCCTCGTCATCGTTAATGCATTCGATAAAGAGAATAGCGTGGTCGGTAAGTAGTTCGGTTATTGTTCTTCTTCTCTTAAGACTGACATTTGTAGCGTCCAAGATGGCTACACGCCCTGTTCCTTTCAGGTAGTCTGTGGCGCGTCTAATATTGATCAGGGCAATCTTTTCTCTGAGCTCTACACCCTCCCTGTTCTCGGGGTCGTAGAATTCCGGGTAGGATGTGTCTTCCGGGCTGAGTTTTCTCCTAAGATCGCCGTTGTTAAAAATCCGGGTCTTTATGTCGTTTTTAACCAGGTTTTCTTTGAGCTTGCTCGCAATGGTAGATTTTCCCCTGGCAGGAAGACCGACCATAATGATGTAGAGTTTAGTGTTGTCCATATTTTACATTCGGATTGGGGCCCCAGTGAAATAAAAAAAGATATGCGCATTTCACGGGGTGAAAATTGAGGGATTGAGGAATTTAGGGATTGAAAGATCCCTCAAACTCCTCTTGAATTATGACATCGTGATTAATAATAGTCTTGAACTTTTTCGTAAAGCATTTATAATTAAAAGCGTATATCTAATCAAGAGAATATCTTGAGTATGCAAGAATAAATAGTGCCCGAACGGAAACTGTCTTTTTGGCCAATCTTTGCGTCAGATAAAAATTTTAATCCTCAAAATACTCAATGTATTCCTGCGGTTGAAATTTTTATCTTCCTTGACCTTGACAAAAAATCCTAGTTTTCGTTCAGACACTAAATAACAGGAGGAAAAAATGGCACAAGCTTCCGTTACAAGATCTCAGACTGATGTATTGGTTAATGACTTTGTAAGAAGTGTTTACAACTGGATGGCGATCGGGCTCTGCCTGACAGGGTTCGTGGCATATTATGTTTCAAACAACGAAGCCATGAGGAATTTCGTATTTGGCAACTCCATGATCTTTTTTGTCCTGATTCTAATTGAATTGGGCATGGTATTTGCTATTTCAGGGATGATTAACAAAATGAGCGCAGGTACGGCCACCTCTTTATTTGTGATCTATGCCGCGCTAAACGGGGTTACACTATCCTTCATCTTTTTAGTATACACTCAGAGTTCAATAGTTAGCACCTTCTTTATCTGCGCCGGCACCTTTATCGCGTGCAGTATATACGGCTGGATGACAAAACGGGATCTGACTTCTATTGGTGGGTTCCTTATGATGGGTTTGATCGGTATTATTATTGCCTCTCTGGTAAATATGTTTATCAGGAGCAGCGCTATGAATATGATAATCAGCTATATCGGGGTCATTGTCTTTGTAGGTCTAACCGCCTACGATACCCAGAAGCTCAAGAATATGGCGCTCACACAGCCGGCGGGAACGGATGGCGCTGTGGTGAGAAAGGGGGCCATTTTAGGGGCGTTATCTCTATATCTCGATTTCATAAATCTGTTCCTGATGCTTTTGAGGATATTCGGCACAGCGCGTGATTAGGGTTGCCGGACAGACGTAGGCCTTCTGGAAATGGAATAGCCAAAATCCGTAATCCGAAATTTTTGAAAATCCCCCTGATGGCACCTGAGTCCTGTCAGGGGGATTTTGTTTTAGGGATGAACGCATATGGGGGAGCCATCTTATTTAAAGCTTTATAGAGATGGGGGGCTTGAGGCCCGGATTGAAAAAGGATTGGCTTTAATGGAGTCCTGCCATCTTTGTCCCCGTCAATGCGGCGTAAACCGGTTGGACGGGGAGACGGGCTATTGCCGCACCGGGAAACGAGCCAGGATCGCCAGTTTCAACGCCCATTTTGGTGAAGAGGCTCCCCTGGTAGGGAATAGCGGCTCTGGGACTATATTCTTTAGTTCCTGCAATCTCCTTTGTAGCTTTTGTCAGAACTATGATATCAGTCACCTGAATGAAGGGGTGGAGGTGGAGCCTCCCCAGATTGCTGCTATGATGATCGAGTTAATGGAGAAGGGTTGTCATAACATCAACTTTGTCACACCGACCCATACGGTTGTGCAGATCTTGGAGGCCCTAATTCCGGCCATTGAACAGGGCCTGAATCTACCCCTGGTCTATAATTCGGGCGGGTATGAAAACGTGGAGACCTTAACCCTGTTAAACGGGGTTTTTGACATCTATATGCCTGATTTTAAATTCTGGGATGATAAATGGGCAGAACGGTTTTGCAATGTGCCTGATTACGGAGAACGGGCTAAGGCGGCCGTAAGGGAGATGCATCGCCAGGTAGGTGATCTGTTGGTTGACGGTGAAGGGATTGCAGTTCAAGGCTTGCTAATAAGACATCTCGTTATGCCCAATGACGTGGCCGGAACTGATAGGGTTATGAATTTCCTGGCGAATGAGATATCGTTGGATACATACGTTAACGTGATGGATCAGTACAGGCCATGCGGCGATGCTGATGCGGATGAACTGATCAACCGGCGGCTCACGTCAGAGGAATTCAGGAGAGCCGTGGGTGTAGCGAGAGACGCCGGGCTGAGCCGTCTTGATTCGAGGGAACGGCCTCCTATTATCTTTGGATTTTGATGGAGAGGAAAAAAACATTTATTATCGGAGATATACACGGGTGTCTTGATATGCTGAAGAGGCTCCTCGACAAGATCCCGTGGCGACCGGGGCAAGATGCGCTTATTTTTATCGGTGATTGTATTGACAGGGGGAATAATTCCAAGGGAGTGGTTGACTGCATCATTGGCCTTATTCGGAATCACCCACATGTGAGTTGCCTATTAGGTAACCACGAGGCCATGCTGCTCAATTATCTCTCCGGTGAGGAGCAGGATCTCTATCTTGCCAACAGGGGATTAACAACGCTGAAAAGCTATTTAGCAGAAAAGCGGGCAGGGGAGGGGCCTCTGGTTCCGCCAGACCACATCTCTTTTTACCGTTCCCTCAAGCCATCCATGGAACTCCAGGATTATTATCTGGTTCATGCCGGTTTCAGGCCTGGAGTAGATATCGAACGCCAGATGCAGGAGGACATGACCTGGATTCGGGATCCGTTCCTCTCATCGGGCTATGATTTTGGGAAAAAGGTTGTCTTCGGTCACACCCCTTTCTTTAGGCCTTTGGTAATGGACAACAAAATCGGTCTGGATACAGGGGCCGTGTTTGGAAACAGGCTCACATGTATCCAACTGCCAGAAGAGAGATTCTATTTTGTGAACAGTAAATGAAGATCAAATCTTACCACTAATAAACCTCTCAGCCAATTCTACGTCCTTCTTGCTTCCGATATAGAGCGGTACCCTCTGATGGAGTTCCTTTGGTTCTATCTCAAGTATCGGACCGTTGCCATCACTGGCGTATCCCCCCGCTTCCTTGACCAGCAGTGCCAAGGGATTGGCTTCCACCATCAGTCGCAATTTCCCTGACGGTTTTTTCGGGTCCTTGTTGTCCGCGGGATACATGAAGATGCCCCCTTTGAGGAGGTTGCGGTGGAAATCGGCTACTAGGCTTCCTATATACCTGGAGGTGTAGGGGCGGCCGCTCTTTTTGTCCGTTGCCTTGAAATAGTCCATTAAGGCGAGGGTCTTTTCGTCCCAGTAGGCGTGGTTTCCCTCATTGACGCTATAGATCTTTCCTCTCTCAGGAATGCGGATGTTCTCGTGAGAGAGGAGGAATTCCCCAACGCTCGGGTAGAGGGTAAACCCATGCACACCTGTTCCATCTCCGGTGGTGTAGACCATCATGGTGCTTGAGCCGTAAATGAAATATCCTGCTGCAACCTGGTTAAAGCCCGGCTGAAGGACGTCCCCCATGAGGAGATCAATATCGGTCTCGTCACTCTTTTTCTTATAAATCCCGAAGATGGTACCGATGCTCACATTGACATCGATATTTGAAGATCCGTCAAGGGGATCAAAGACGATGATGTAGTTCCCTTTAGGATACTTAGAAGGGATATCAATCAGGTCTGCCTCTTCTTCAGAGCCCATACAGCAAAGCTGACCGATGTGCTGCATACGCTCTATGATGATCTGGTCGGAAAATATGTCAAGTTTCTGGACCTGTTCATCCTGTATATTGATGCTACCTGTGGAGCCTAAAATGTCCGCCAGGCCTGCCTTGTTTCCCTCCCTGGAAATAACCTTTGCCGCAACGATCACTTCGTAAAGCAAGGTGGTAAAACCGCCTGTTGCCTCAGGTTTCTGCCGTTGC
>DAOVUP010000112.1 GCA_030632525.1 Desulfobacteraceae bacterium
GACATATGACTAATAATACAGAGATCCATCCATCGGCAGTAGTAAGTTCGGGAGCTGAGCTCGCTGCCGGGGTTAAAATAGGCCCTTTTAGCACTGTGGGAGGAGATGTCATTATCGGGCGTGATACAGTGATAGGGTCTCATGTGATTATTGAAGGCCATACCCGTATGGGAGAGAAAAACAGAATATTTCCGTTTTCCTGTATTGGCACGCCACCCCAGGACACAGGTTACAGTAACGAGGATACCCGTCTGATAATGGGTGATAACAATGTCGTCAGGGAATATGTTACCATAAACCGGGCCACCACAAAAGATGAGTGGGAGACGGTCATGGGGAATGATAATTACCTCATGGCCTATGCACATGTTGCCCATGACTGCCGTCTTGCAGATGGTGTAGTCCTGACCAACGGGGCTACCCTGGGCGGCCACACTCAGATTGGAGAATACGCCATTTTAGGGGCCTTTTTGGCTGTTCAGCAGTTCGTCCGCATAGGTGCCCATGCCTATCTCGGAGCCAAAGCAGGGATTGACAGGGATGTGCCCCCCTTTATGATAACGGCAGGCCCGAGGGCCAAACTATATGGTATTAATCAAAAGGGGCTGATTCGGAGGGGCTTCTCACAAGAGACTATAGACATACTGAAAAAGGCATACAGTATCCTTTGGCGGAAAAACAAAAACCTAAGCGATGGAATAGCTCAGGTCAGAGGGGAACTTGAGCTCATACCCGAGTTGAAAATGCTTTTGGATTTTCTTGGTGGGTCAAAGAGAGGCATACTTAGATGATTGATGATTGTTGATTGATGATTGTTGATTTAATCCAAGACTGACGGGCACCTAAGGGGTGAAAAACCACCAACTTTAGGCATTTCAGGCACTTTAAACTTTAGGCACTTCCATTGATGGTTGACAATCGCGAAACAGTTGGCATGATTGCCGGGGGTGGGCAGTTTCCCCTGCTAATAGCAGACGCTGCGCGAAAAGAGGGTGTGCGAATTGTGGCCGTGGCACACCATAATGAAACCGAGTCTTCATTGTCAGAAAAGGTCGATGAGATTGTCTGGATAAAGTTAGGTCAGTTGGGGCAATTGATTAGGACTTTTAAGAAAAATGGCGTCAGGAAAGCCCTGATGGCAGGGACCATAACCAAGAAGCGGATGTTCGAAAACATAAGGCCTGATCTTAAAGGCCTTGCAATCTTGTCAAAACTTGCCATTTTTCATGATGATGATATCTTAAGATCCGTGGCAAAGGAATTGGCCAAGGAAGGCGTGGAGATTATAAGCTCCATCCGGTTTCTGCCTGAGCTGATAGCGCCAGAGGGATGTCTTACGGCAAGGAGACCTAATAAGGCCGAAAAGGAAGATGCCCATTTCGGATGGAAGATAGCCAAGGAATTAGGTCGCTTAGATATCGGACAGTGCGTGGTCGTAAGGAAAAAGACGGTCCTGGCCCTTGAAGCGATTGATGGCACCGACGCTACTATACTAAGGGGTGGAAGATTAGCGAAGGAAAATGCTGTTGTGGTAAAGGTTAGTAAACCAAATCAGGACCTCAGATTTGACGTGCCTTGTGTGGGTCTTGAAACTATTAAGACGATGTCCAAGGTGAAAGGCGCGGTCCTGGCTGTTGAGGCAGGTTATACACTGCTGTTTGATAAAGAAGAGATGGTGGCGGAAGCTGACAGGGAGAATATTTCCATAATTTCTATTACTATGCCGTAGAAAATTACCAATTGAGTGTTGCACAAATCTGCCAAAGGCAGACAAGAAGCATAAGAAATTTTTTGCGTGGAAAAGACGTGGCGGAAAAGGATGAAAAAGATGAACGTCCAGCATCGAACGTCGAATGGAAAACAAACATCAACTTTAGGCACTTTGAACTTTAGGCACTTTTAGGCATTTACAAATGAAACAGGACAAACTGCGAGTCGCGGTGATTGGGGTAGGACATCTTGGGGAGTACCATGTGCAAAAATACAAGGGTCTCCCTGGGGTCGAGCTTGTAGGTGTGGCGGATGTGGACGGTGACCGCGTCAATGAGATAGCACAACGCTACGACACAAAAGCCTATGGGAACCACCGGGATATCTTGGACATGGTAGACGCGGTGAGTCTGGCCGTTACCACTGAGATGCATTTTGGGGTGGCCAAGGATATCTTGCAGAGAGGTGTCCACATGCTGATCGAGAAGCCTATCACTTATGACCTCAGAGAGGCTGATACCCTGATCAACATGGCCCGGCAACGGGATCTGGTACTGCAGGTGGGCTTGATAGAACGCTTTAATCCGGCCATTGTCAAGATGGAGCGCATATTAAACAGCCCCGTATTTATTGAGTCTCATCGCATGAACCTTTTCACGAAAAGAGGGCTGGATGTTGACGTAGTGCTTGATCTGATGATCCACGATCTGGACATTATTCTCCACATTGTCCCGTCAGAAGTAAAAGAGATCCATGCAGTGGGTATGCCTGTAATTACCGACAAAACAGACATCGCTAACGTCAGACTTATTTTTGAAAACGGGACCGCTGCCAACCTGACCGCAAGCCGGGTATCAGGGAAGATGTTGAGAAAGATCCGTGTGTTTCAGCCGGACGCATATATATCTGCGGATTGCGGAAAAAGGCAGCTTACTGTAATCAGCCTTGACGCTGAGAAAAAAGATTCGGATGATTTCCCTCAGGTGGGTACAACTAAAGAAAAATATTCTGAGAGTGACCCTCTAAACGATGAGATATCTTCGTTCATCAGCGCTGTCGTAAATGGATCAGATCCGGTAGTGACCGGTGAAGATGGGCGAAATGCTTTAAGGGTTGCCCTCAACATTATTGACCAGATTGAGAGAGGCTGCAAGAATTTTAGACCCGTCTTATAATATCCATAGGTCGTCAAATAGTTAAGTAGTTAAGTAGTTGAGTCGTTGAGTTGGAAACGAAATATGTGAAATCAACATATTAGAGTTTTAACTGTACCAGGTGTCCAATTCTTGGGTAAAGGGTGTGAATTCCAATAATAATAACCACTTAACTATTCAACCACTCAACCACTCAACGAGGCCTGATACCAGGGATCACAAGCTGGTACTTATGGTTGCCGGGGAGGCCTCTGCCGATTTGCATGGCTCAAATCTTGTGAAAGCCATGAAAGCCTCCTGCCCAGGGGTTGCCTTTTGCGGTATCGGAGGGAATAATATGAAACAGGCGGGGGTCAAGATCCTTGTCTCTTCCTCTGATATGGCAGTAGTTGGTTTGACCGAGGTCCTGCAAAGGTTTCACACGATCTTCAGGGCGGCCAATAAACTGAAAGCTACACTAAAGACCCACCACCCTGATCTTTTGATTCTCATAGACTACCCTGACTTCAATCTCTATATGGCCCGAATCGCCAGACGACTGCAGATCCCTGTTTTATATTACATAAGTCCGCAGGTGTGGGCGTGGAGAAAGGGACGCGTAAAAAAAATTGCAAGACGTGTTGACCGAATGGCGGTCATCCTGCCATTTGAGGAACAGTTTTACAGGAAAAGAGGTGTAACCGTCGATTATGTAGGGCACCCCCTTTTGGATGAGTTTGAGTCTAAAGTCCAAAGTCTAAAGTCCAAAATCCAAAGTCCAATCCCGCAGGGCGGGACCAAAATCCAAAATCCCATAGTCGGGTTGTTGCCAGGGAGCCGCAGGGAGGAGATCAGGAATATGCTCCCCATAATGCTCAGATCGGCCGAAATCCTTAAGGCCAAGTATCCGGATATCCGATGCCTGTTGCCATTAGCCAAGACCATTGAACCTGAATTTGTTGATTCCTTTATCAGAAAATCCTCGTTGAGCATTGAAGTCCATAAGGGAAATATATATGAGGTCTTGGGCAATTGTCATATTGCCCTGGTAACGTCCGGTACTGCGACCTTGGATACGGCTATCATGGCGGTTCCTATGGTTGTGGTATACAAAGTGACCCCCCTGTCCTACCGGGTTGGTAAGATGTTGATTAAGACGTCCTTTATAGGATTAGCAAACCTTGTTGCCGGAGAAAGGGTGGTCCCTGAATTGATTCAGGATGAAGTCACGCCTGAAAGGCTTGCAGATGAGGCCCTGACGCTGATCGAAAATGAACATGTCAGGAAAAACATGATGACAAAGCTGCATGGGATTAGAAAGCGCCTTGGTGAAGGAGGCGCATCAGAGAGAACAGCCAGGATAGCAGCAGAGATGATGAAGTGTTGATTTGAGAGGCAGGTAAATGGCGAGGACAATTTTAGTCGTTGATGATGAAAAGAGTATTCTTCGATCCCTGGAAGGTATTCTTTCGGATGAAGGGTTCGAGGTTCTCAGTGCAGAAAGCGGGGTTGAGGCATTAGAGAGGATCAAGGAATCGACCCCTGATCTGGTCCTCCTGGATATCTGGATGCAGGGCCTTGACGGTATTGAAACCCTTGAAGAGATCAAAAAAGGATATCCCAATCTTCAAGTGATCATGATGTCGGGACATGGCAATATAGAGACCGCGGTTAAGGCTACCAAAATAGGGGCATACGATTTTGTGGAAAAGCCTCTTTCGTTAGAAAAGCTTCTCCTATCCATCAATAACGCCCTTGAATATTATAGGTTAGAGGAGGAAATAAACCTTCTCAAGGAAAAGGATAAGAACAGGTATAATATTATCGGAGACAGTAAGGCAATTATCGAATTAAAGGAGCAGATCAAAATTGTGGCTCCTACCAATGCATGGATTCTTGTTTCAGGGGAAAACGGGACCGGCAAAGAGCTTGTTGCCCACACCATTCACCTGTTGAGCCGGCGCAGTCATAAACCTATGGTTGAGGTTAACTGTGCTGCAATACCAGAGGATCTCATAGAGAGTGAACTCTTTGGGCATGAAAAAGGGGCATTTACCGGGGCGTCTACCATGAGAAAGGGGAAATTTGATTCCGCTCATGAGGGGACCATTTTTTTGGATGAAATTGGGGATATGAGCTTGAAGGCTCAATCAAAGACCCTCAGAATCTTGCAGGAGCAGAAATTTGAGAGAGTAGGGGGAACAAAGACCATTAAGGTGGACGTCAGGGTGATTGCAGCAACAAACAAGGATTTGGAGGCAGAAATAGAGAAAGGAAGATTCAGGGAAGATCTGTATTTCCGTCTGAACGTGATACCGATGAGGGTGCCGTCTCTCAAAAATCGTATTGAAGACATCCCCAGACTGGTTAATGAGTTTGTGTCGGAATTTTCACTCAGTACAAACATAGAGGCAAAAGAGGTATCTGGAGATGCCATTGCAACTCTGCAAAAATATGACTGGCCAGGGAACGTGAGGGAACTGAAGAACCTGATTGAAAGACTTATGATTATGGTGCCTGGCAGGGTAATCCGAAACGAGGATATTCCGGTGCCTTTCAATCGTACTTCCGATGTCAGGACAAATCTTGAATCTACTTTCGTGTCAGGTTCGCTGAAAGAGGCAAAAGGCGAATTCGAAAAGGCGTTTATTGAGGCCAAGTTGAGGGAGTTCAACGGGAACATCTCACAGACATCCGAGGCCATTGGTATCGAAAGGAGTAACCTTCATAAAAAGATAAAGGGTTATAAACTGGATAAGATCAAGTGAATATCCCTGCAATATACCTCAAGGCGAGAGCCATAAGAATTAAAGCGAGTGTCATTTTTATCGCCTTTGCAGGCACATATTTCTGTGCTCTCGCGCCTAAGTACATTCCTAAAAAACCGCCCACTCCGAAAAGAGCGCCCAGAACCCAGTCAGGGGCTATTGCCAATCCAGTGTCTGCGTAGACCGGGGCTATAATAGTGTAAAATATTACTCCCGCAATTGATGTTATGAATGTGCCTAATAGCGCCGCGCCAGCTATGGTATACACAGGGAGCCCAAAGACGGTTATCAAGAATGGGGCTATGATTGCGCCCCCGCCTATGCCATAGGTCCCACCGATCATCCCAACCAGAAAGGTGAGCGCAAAGAGGCCTGCTGTGTTAAAGGAAAATGTTTCACCGTAGAACTCATAGGAATACCGGGTAAGGGAAAAACTGATGGTCTTGATGGCTGC
>DAOVUP010000079.1 GCA_030632525.1 Desulfobacteraceae bacterium
AGCACATCGGTAAACCAGAACTGAACAAAGCTGATATCCTTATCCTTTACAATCTTTCGAACATCTTCTGTGGTCCGGCACTCCATTCTATATCCTCCTCATCTGTTAAGAAAATATCGTTTTACGTTGATGCTTTTCAAATTGTTGTAACTGCAATCCCAATGCCAAACAGAAAGAAGTCATTAAAAGTGGATCAATTTCAAATCGTTATATCATTTCATGATGGAAGGAGTCAAGATCTTAACATACATTTATGTAGGTTTCTTGGAAGTATCAGCACAGAAATGTATGTTTACGCGGCATCCTTCACTCACCGGTTTACACTTCTTTTTAAAAAGGCATCTGTTTCTTGCCTAATTGAGGATGCCGAAATTTGAAATTAAAAATTGGAAATTAGATAACGCATTTACATGTTTCTGTTTTTCCCGATTTCAATCCCGCGTGTCGCGGAATAAACTACTTTTGATTTGTCATTAAGGATGCCAAATTATTCAATATTCAATTCAAGCCCTACTCCACTGTTACACTCTTGGCTAGGTTCCTTGGTTTATCTATATCCCGGTTTAGGAAATTGGCACAATAGTAGGCCAGAAGTTGACAGGCGACCACTGCCAGGACTGGATTCAGAAAATCGAGGACTGGGGGGAGTTCTATCATGTCATCAACCACTTCTCTTACTTTGTCGTCACCCTCAGTAGCGATGGCTATCACAGGGCCCTTGCGGCTCTTGATCTCGTGAATATTACTGAACATCTTTTCATGCATTTCATCTTGAGGTATTATGGCTACCGTAGGCATCTCGGGATTTATAAGGGCAATAGGCCCATGCTTCATCTCTCCCGCGGCATAACCCTCTGCATGGATGTAGGAGACTTCCTTGAGCTTTAGGGCGCCTTCTAAGGCGACGGGGTAGTTATATTTTCTCCCTAAAAAAAGCCAGTTCCCGTATTTATAATATTTCTCTGAAATGGCCTCGATGTGGTTGGCCTGGGCCAAAACCTTTTCTATAAGACCGGGCAGAGCCTCGAGCGCCCGGATGGCCTGAACCCCTTCTGTAAGAGAGAGATTCTGATGCCGACCCAACAGGAGCGCCAAGAGAGTAAGCGTCGTCAGTTGAGAGGTAAAATTCTTGGTTGAAGCCACGCCTATCTCAGGACCAGCATGGTTATAAATACCTGCATCTGTCTCCCTGGAGATAGAACTCCCCACTACGTTAATAATCCCTATGAGACTGGCGCCCTTTCTCTTTGCCTCCCTGATGGCTGCCAGGGTATCGGCGGTCTCTCCTGACTGGCTGATGGCGATGATAAAGGTATTGGGAGGAAAGTTGAGCTTCCGGTAACGAAACTCAGAGGCAAGTCCCACCTCTACATCGATTTCCGTCAATTTCTCAAAGATATATTTGCCAACACAGGCTGCATAATAAGATGTTCCACAGGCCACAAGGGCTATGTGTCTGCATTCCTTGAGTTTGTCCCATACGGGCATGATTCCGCCGAGTTTCGGGACGCCCTCTCCGGGCTCCAATCTCCCTCTGATAGCGTTCCTGATGGTCATGGGCTGCTCATAGATCTCCTTGAGCATAAAATGAGGGAAACCGTTCAGCTCCGCATCTTCGGCCCGCCATTCTACTGTCTCGGTACTTCGTTCTATATGTTTGGCCTGTGCCGTAGATATGGAAAAATCATCCGCAGTCAGTGTGGCGACTTCATTTTCTTCGAGATGGACCACCTTATTGGTATACCTTACCATTGCCGCAACATCCGACGCAACGAAATGCCCGTCATCACTTACCCCGATGATCAAAGGGCTTCCCCTTCTGGCGACGACAATCTCACCGGGAGTTTGTCTGTGAATGACACCAAGCCCGAAAGTACCTTCTACCTGGGACATGGTCTTTCTGACGGCATCGCTGAGACTGCCTTCGAAATTCAACGCTATCAGGTGGGCTAAAACTTCAGTATCTGTCTCGGACCTGAATCGAGTCCCCTCTCTTTCGAGCTTCCTCTTAAGCACGTGGTAGTTCTCAATAATACCGTTATGGATAACGAATACATTCTCATCCCGGTCTCTTTGAGGATGAGCATTGTCCTCTGAAGGTTCTCCATGGGTTGCCCACCGTGTGTGGGCAATACCGACGGTGCCTTTCATCTCCAGCCCGGTCACTTTGCTCTCTAATTCAACGATTTTCCCCACTGCCCGGCGCCACTTGATTTCCTCTCCATCCTGTACAGCCAGACCTGCCGAATCATAACCCCGGTATTCAAGCCTCTTTAACCCTTCAAGAAGTATGGGTTTTACATCTTTATTTCCCACATAACACACAATGCCACACATGTTAGATTCTCCCTGATCCTTTGTAAGGAATTAAAGTTCCATCATAATCATTTAGCAAAGGATATACAATACGAATCAGTCTTTTGACCAATAAAATCGAGTTCTCCTGAACCCTGAAATGCGAAGCATCTCTGACCGTTTCACTGTTGCCTGCCTATACAATCGATTGTGCAGTCGATTGTCAACTCGTCATAAGCGCAGCTTGCTAAATTTCTTTTCATCTCTCCTACTATCAAGATCTAATGAAGTGCCTGCTCCGCTTAAGCCAACAAACTTTAACCTTAAACCTTCATAGTCGGAAAGCATCTTTTCAAGCTCTGACATTTTTAGACCTTGCCTATATCGTCTGATTACATTTTTCCCGAATATTGTCTTTAATGTATCCCTTGAATCCTTTCTGTATAGCTTTCTAATATTGTATGCTTCATCGATCCTTTCTGCCGGGAGATTCTCCAAATTCGCAAAAGTCATGCTTGTTATCCTGAATCCAACTCTTCCGTCTTCTCGAACCTCTTCTTCGTCGATATAATCATTAGGAAATATATTATCTGGCACCATTTTATAAACCGGTCGGGGGAATAACCTATAATATCTCTTTAACAAGGATTCTTTCACGATTGGACATATCCAATCATATTCATTAGATAACTCTCGACATATTCCTATGAATTCGGACACATCCTCTTCTTTTGTTGTAGGTGAATCCGAAGTAACAAAAAGGACATATTTTTCACCGGCATGGTTATACCCTTCTTTTACATTATGCCCAAAACTCTCTTTTTGCTCGATGAGTGTAATATTACTGTCCCCTGATAATAAGTCAGGATCGATTTTCCCCCTCATCTCCTTTTCAGGACCAACAACTATTATTCTGTCTATCTCTTTTGTATTTCTGAGTGTATTTAATATATATTCTACCATGGGCTTTGGCTTGCCACCTACGCCTCTCACGTCCTTTATCTCTTTTAACGATTTATATCCTCTCCTGAAGTACCATTCTCTATAGGAGAATAGATCCTCCAACTGGTGCCAAAACTCTTTAAAAGAGAACTTTTTTATGCCTCCTGCTAAAACTACTGCAATTACTTTTTCAGAAGTCATCATTTTGGAAAACCTACACCTTTATCAAAATTTATGGTCACCTTAAACTTTAGACGACCCAGTTAAATAGGCTCTGCATTGAACGGGTCAAACTTTAGTCATTTCAAATCATTTATGATCAAATATATACTAAAATGGTAAAATCTTGTTATGGTTCCATTATCAGAGGTAGTGGTTCACGCCAATTAATCAATCGTCTCACATCGGTCTGAATTTAGCAAGATTCGAAAATCAAACAACCTGCCATTTCAATGTATTCCCGATTTGTTTGCAGAAATACGGGATCATATTCCTTATCAGAACGGCTCAAATCTACCAAAATATTGCAAAACTATCAATCCATTACATACATGAGGTTCGAAAAAAATACGGCAGCTGGGCTCATTCGCAATGTTGGCGAGGTGAACAAGGGGCTGACATACTTCCTCCTACCACTTGACATAGAACGTAACCTCATACATATTCTCAATTAAGGTTCCGAGGTTCCCCGCCCAAAGGAGGAGGTTTTGAGGATTTCGGAGTTTCACAAGCTCGCTTACCTGTGATTGAGGCGTGGCCGAATATGACCTGAAAATGGGATATCCTACTCCAGTCCCGCCGCCGGCGGGATTCTTTTTACGCAAACCCTTAGTTAGTGTCTGAACGAAAACTGTCTTTTTCGTCTCTCGCCTTCTTGGCGGGACGGCAGACTCAAATTTTAATCCTCGAGATACTCAATGTATTCCTGCGGTTAATCCCGCTGATAGCGGGACGTCTTCCTTGATCTGAACAAAAAATCGTAGTTTTCGTTTGGACACTAATTTAGGTGTACTCACTCTAAAATGAAATCAACAATTGCCAAAAAATTATGGAGCAGTTTTGGGGTATTGATTGCTGTTCTAACCATTTGTGGGGTTATCGCTTACTGGCAGATCAATGGAATTAATAGAGTAATTGAGCAGCTCGTAGAAGTGAGGGAGCCTCTTCAGGAAATAATCTTAGAGATGGAAATCAATATGGGAAATACCTCCAGGGCAGTGATGGGCTATGCCATGGAGAGGGACCCCTCTCATGTAAAATGGCT
Source organism: Desulfobacteraceae bacterium (assembly GCA_030632525.1). Taxonomy (GTDB): domain Bacteria; phylum Desulfobacterota; class DSM-4660; order Desulfatiglandales; family Desulfatiglandaceae; genus Desulfacyla. Next base: position 4,502 of record DAOVUP010000079.1, read on the forward strand.
TCATGATTCTGAGAAGGAGTTCGAAGGTCTTGTTTCTGACTTTAGCGAATTAGCCGAGACTGAAGAGGAGAAGCGGTTTCACCGGGAAGCATCTCTGTTTTTTGCGGAATTCAGGAAACTCTCCCATGATATCGTAGCGCTTGTGAACGAACGACACGATGCGCAACGGGTTTTCAGAGAGGCTGCCAAAGAGATCGATGAATCGATTGGTAAAGCACTCGAAAGAGTCGTTAATAGTAGTCCGGGTTGGACCAAGGCAAAAGAAGAGGTCACCCTCAATATGCAAATCTGTTCTCATGAGGTCTTTGCAGCAATTGAGCGATATCTGGTTCAGCACACCGGTTTTCAGCGGGATGAGGTGAAGAGCGCAGAACAGGCCTTCAGGGAATTCAGGAAGATGTACAGATCAACCGGTCTTTCTGATGAAGAGAGTCATGCTATCAGGCTAATCGACAGGGACTATAATCATGCCATTAAGGTGGGATATGATGCCATGGCAGTCACAGATCAGTTATATGTGAAACTCGACCGGTTCCGGGACGATCTCACAAGAATAGATACGGTTCTGAATGAGGACATCCAGCCCTTGATACATGCAGATACAGTCAGGGCGGCGGAAGATTCCAGGCGTTCAGGCTCCATAGCCTCAACAATAACGCTGACCATGGTGATTTCAGCCCTCATTATTATGGCCTTGGTGACATGGATTACAACCAAAGGGATAATTGCATCTGTTCGCAAGCTAAAAGAAGGGTCCGAGGAATTCGGCAGGGGGGCGCTTGACCATAAAATCGATGTAAAAACAAAAGATGAACTTAGTGAACTGGCTACAGCCTTCAATCAGATGGCTGAAAAGAGGAAAAAAGCAGAGGATGAATTAAAGGAAAGCTCTGAAAAAATAAAGCTGTTTGCCTATTCGGTCTCACATGATCTTAAGAGCCCGGCTATGGGAATCTACGGATTGACAAGGCTTCTGCATAAAAATTACGGCGATATCCTTGGGGAAAAAGGGAGGACCCATTGTGAGCAAATCCTAAAGGCTTCCGAACAGATTGGGTCTCTTGTTGAGGAGATCAACGTTTATATATCAACCAAGGAAGCGCCCCTCTCCATTGAAAAAACCGAAATTAGAGAGATCTTAGAGGTGGTTAGAGAAGAAGTTATGGCCCGGCTTGAGGCTCGTCAAATAGTCTGGTCTCAGCCTGAAAATCTGCCCGAAATCAAGGTAGATAAATTGTCCATTATCAGGGTGATAAGAAATCTGGTGGATAATGCCATTAAATATGGCGGCGATGACCTGAGAGAAATTAAAATAGGATATAGGGAGTCAGATGAAACCCATATTCTTTCCGTAACAGATGATGGCATCGGTCTAAAGGCCGAAGATTCAGAAGAGATCTTTGAGATGTTCAAACGAAAGAACACATCCAAAGGGGTCCAGGGAACAGGTCTGGGGTTGGCTATAGTAAAGGAGATCGTAGAACGACATGGCGGAAAGGTGTGGATTGAACCGGGGGCGGAGAAAAGAACAACCTTTAGCGTATCCATTTCAAAGCATCTTTGACCCCCATGTAAAAAGTACTTTTTACATGGATTGAGGAATTGACGAATTTAGGGATTGTGAATTATTATAAATACTTAGCATTAAGGACATTACCCCAAACCCTGAACTTCGTGACTTTTACGAGAAGGGGGTATCCACTTAGCGCAAGTTGATTACTCTGCGCCAGAGGCGTCAACAATATCTCGATAAGTGGTTGTTTCAGTCTCTACCGCTTGTTCCATAAGCCGGTAGAAAAGTAACCCACGCGATCTTGAGGTTCTGCGATTAAACCTAAAAGTGTATTCATCAAGATAATAATCAAGATGTTTACCTCGAACTGCACCTTGATGTGTGCTTAGTAAGACTCTCTTTAGCAACGCTGCAATTCTATGGACTCCGGGCATTGCCACATGCGCTGGATCTCCACTATCAGACAGAACAGTTTGTTTATGAGCATACCCATGGTTGACCAAATCAGAATAACCTTTCCAGCCGTCAGTTCGTATTTCGGAACCCGGCTTAACGACTTTGCATATAAATTGTATCAGGCTGTTGGCAGACACATCTGGAATTCGTTTCATTCGAACTCGTCCATATCCTTTGGGATCATGAATTTCAAGTGCAATCACAACTATTTCCTTGCCTTCGGCGCCTCGACCTCGCTTCCCTTCTTTTTTCGTGCCCCCGACGTAAGTTTCATCAACTTCAATACTGCCGTGAAGAAGATTTCGTCCAGGCCGAACCATCGCGCGCCTCAATTTGTGCAACCAGGACCAAGCCGTCTGATAACTGCCCAAACCAAGAGCCCGCTTGACGCCAAGAGCACTTGCACCATATTTTTGACTTGTGATCAACCAGATCGCGAAGAACCATGTTTTTAACGGATACCGAGTCTTCTCAAAAATTGTTCCAGAAGTTATCGATGTTTCAGTTCTACATTCCTTACAATGCAGGTACCCTCTGGCTGTTATCCAAGGCGACTTACTTGAGTCACATGCGGGGCATTGACAGCCTTGGGGCCAACGAAGTTGCACGAGATATTTACGACATGCGTCCTCGTTCGGGAAAAAACTGTCGAACTC
>DAOVUP010000164.1 GCA_030632525.1 Desulfobacteraceae bacterium
CGTTCGCGGGAATGACGAAATCGGATGAGTGAGTTTTTACGAGGCCAGCAAAGTTAAGAGGAGGAAGAGATTCCGGGGAAAGGTATGTTGAGCAACTGCTGTCAGGTTAATTTTACTTCATATGATTACGCATAACCATAAGATGTAATAATGGACCAACCAACATCAATGCATATAATTTCCATGAGTCAAAAACTCCCAGGTAAGAGAGTATGGATATTAAAATCAATGGAATTGTGCAAAATATTAGCATTGTGACAAGATAATTCTGCATTATACCTTTAAATTGAGGTCCCTTTCTTTTTCTGATTCTATCTTCTTGTCCATTATCTTTATGATTCATCTTATAAAGGCCTCTTGAATAAATTTTTTCTCTTCAGAATAGGCATCAAAAAGAAACCAAGAATAATTCCCATAACTCCCATGATTTGTGCTGTGGAAAGATTTCCGAAGACGGTCAGCTGATCGGCTCGGAAATGTTCTACAAAAATCCTGATTGCAGAATATAAGACAACATAGACCAGGAAAAGATGACCATCCACTTTCATGCTCTTTCTAACTTTCCATAATATGAAAAATATCAGGAAATTGAATATCATCTCATAAAGCTGTGTCGGATGAAGCGCCTCGCCTGGAAACATATGACCCGCCGGACTATCAGGGGAATAAATCAATCCCCACGGTAGACGCGTAGGGTTTCCATGGGCATCCCCGTTGAGAAAGCAACCGATCCGTCCAATAGCCTGGCCCAGGATTAGGGAAGGAGCCAGGGCGTCTGCAAATTTCCAAAAAGATATTTTTTGCCTGATAGAAAATATGATACTGACCATAAGACCCCCAAGAATGGCTCCGTGAATGGCCAGCCCACCTTCCCATATGGCGAAAATCGAGAGTGGTTTATGCAAAAACTGGGTAAGATCTGAGAATATAATATAATAGATACGAGCGCCAATAATAGCGGCTATTATGGCATATAATGCGAACTCCTGAATTTTTTCTTTGCCTATGCCTTTCCTTTCAGCCTCTCTCCCAGCTACCCATAGACCAATAAAACATGCTAAAGCTATCATGACACCATACCAGCGAATGGTTAGTGGTCCTATCTGTATCAAAATCGGATGCATAAAAATCCTCGTAACCGTTCACAGGTTTCCCGCTGAAAGCGGGATTCAAGGTTTAAAAAGCGTATAGAAGACTACTTATAAGCCGTTGTCTATTACTCAAATGTCTACTTTTTAGAAGTGTTGCTTAATGACATTTTGGGCCACCACAGCCGAAGGTTTTTTCGTTAGCCCTGGCCAATCGATCCATATAACGACCCAGCCATCCTTTAGGTTTTAAATATTTTAGGGGTTTGTTTTCAAAGGCTTTGCGACAGTCTTCAGCACAAAAATAGTAGTTATCCCCTTGAAAAACAGCCAACAGATCTGTTTTGTCAGGATCTACCGTCATGCCGCATACCGGATCAATTATTTGATTATCTGTGGTTGTTAATTTTTGCATTGTCATACCTCCTAACCCGGATAAACCGGAAAAGTGCCTAAGGTGCCTAAAGTGAGCTAAAGTGCCTAAAGTTAGTGTTTTTGATTAGATATCGAGTCTTCGCTTACTTGAACGTTCGATGTTTGATCCGCCGGCGGTGGACAAATGCTTGCTCGCCTATGGCGGATTTGCTCAAGATTTAATTGGTAACTGTTTCTATAAACATAAGCAAAAAACATGCCACATTGTGGCATACGATTAACAAGTATTTGATTTTTCAATATTTATTAGGTTTGGTTTTTTGAAGGACTGATGTTTTAGATGGGAAAAAAGGAAACACGTGGATACTTTTTATCCGGTTGGATACCCTGTTTTCAAAATGCCAGCACAGAATCAGAGAATAGATTGTTAATGTTATCAACCAACATAGATGTGATGGTAAATTCTTGAAGATAAGACCCTTTTCCAATTTGCAGATTTCACGGTAAGGAGGTGATAAAGATGAAACGTTTTACAATTCCGCGGATTGCTCATTGTAGCGAAAGCTGTTAACATCGGTCCCGGACAAGACCTTAAACTGCCTTTCTTAAAGTTTTGCTATTTTAAGGACTGCCGGATGGTGAATCGATATCTTAAATTTCGAAACCTGTTTTCAAAGATGCATATGAGAAGACGGGAAGATCTGATCTTTCCCATTGAGAAACAGATCAAGTCCTGGCGAAGGGCCAGCAGAAGAATGTCATGGGGAATCAATAGAACTGAATTTGATATGGTTGAAACGCCTCCGCCCTTAACCGAGAGAGACAGGGAAGAGGGATTTATAGGGGCTGCCCTTTTCTACGGTTTCGGCGACGATGGGGTCGGGAATTCCGATCCGGTTCTTTCAGGAAGGTTGACATGGGAATATGCCCTCAAGAATTGGTGGAGAGAGACCTGGCAGTGCGAGTACATCGATTTTAACAAGTCAGATTATATCCGGTTGAGACCAGGAGCACCCCCAAGGAAAAAAGGATTCTATTACGCAAAATTGCAACTTGGTGAAAAATTTCAATCTTTTACGGTATCTCAGGTTAGGAAAAATTTTGATATTGACACGGGCTGCGGCCCTGAAGGTCTTCAGTTCCTAATAATTACCCATACTCATCTTCAAAAAATGATGAATGGAAGGAAATTTCCCTTCATGGCCCTTGCCGATTATGACGTTGCCCCCTATGGGTTCGGCGATTTCTTTGATTCAGTCCAGATATTCTGCAGTGAGGAAGTCCTCGGGTTGGGGATTGGAAATGTGGACTTCAACTATCCTCTTTTTGGAATACCTACGATTCGCCTGATGTCTGAGTAAGAGATCGAGGTAGCCTGCATCATGGGCACTTGATATCGAAGAAAAATGTGTCCAAATTGAGTGGCAACCGGACCCATTCGTGATGATTCCATGAAAGGAACGGACGTTGTCAATTTTGTAATTTCATGGATGTCCCGAAATAGTCATAAACCAGGAGGCTGTCCGAGAATGAGAGATTTTTTGCAAGGTCAAGGAAGGCCAAGATTTGAACCGCAAGAATACATTGAAGTATTTTGAGGATTAAAATTTGAGCCTGACGCCGAGATTGCGGAAAATAGCCATTCTCGGACAGCCTCCTCGGTCATCACCCCATATAGAGCTTCGCCAGCACATTGACCACAAAAAGGGCAAAGAGGGAGGGGAGGATCATAGCCATGGCACGGGAACGGGGATCTTTGATCAATTCTCCAAGGGCCAGGTACCCCCGGCTCAGACTGAAGTAAATCCCGGCGAGTAACAAAAGACCCTGGATGACCGGTATCCATTCAGGGATGAACGGTTTGAAAGAATAGTTGGCCGTTCCAAAGATATCCCACCCCAACCCAAGGGGGTCGGAGAGCACCGAAAGAATATAACTATAATTGGTCATAATCGGCGGCAGGCTGAAGGCAATCCAGAAAAATATGCCCAGAGGAATAAGGATATAGGCCAGGCGCAGGGTCAGGGCCCGGTGGTTGATACCCCCACCGGCAAGACGGCCTGCCCCTTTTGTGGTGAGCGCAAAAAGACCGGGAACTACGAGCAGGGTCAGGCCCCAAAGAGAGGCAAGATAAATCAGAAACGGGATAATCTGTCTACTCTCGGTGACATTGGCGGCCTCCTTGATAAACCCCCACGGCCCCAGCATGGTCACGCTGAATGCAATGGCCACAACCAGCATAATGATCGCGTTAAACATTTCATCATAGCCCTTAAGAGCACGGTCCGAACCAAAGGGCCTCACAAAAACCCCGATGTTGTCTTTGGGGCAGCTCTTGATGCATTCTGTGCAAAGACCGCAGTAATTGTTCCGCTTCATCTTTCCGGGATATTGCTTCCAGGGGCAGGCCCAGCCGCCCTCTCCCCCCACATAGCAGGACTTCTCCTTGTGCTTTTTGCAAACTTCCGGATCTATGACGCGGATCTCGCTCATGGAGGCCATGGAGTAGGTCCCCAGGAATCCTCCCACAGGACACAGATAAAGGCAGAAAACCCGCTGACGGTAAATCAGGGCGAGCACCAGGGTCGCTGCCAGAATTAGGAGGAACAAAAAAGCGGTGGCGATTGGGCGTGTGATCAGGATGATTCCAAATGAAATCATGGCCAAAAATAGGAAGTTTTGGAGCCATATGTTGCTGATCCGTTTCGGCCAATCTTTCTGGAGCCCCGTGAACCGGTGATGCAGTCCCTTAAACGGCTTCTGGAGGTACCGCACGGCCGTAAGGCTTCTTCGGCTGAGCCATTCCGCCGGGGCCGGGAGCGGGCAAATCATACACCAGAACCTTCCACCGAGAGGGACTATGATCGCCTTCAGCATAAACCACCAGGCGATCCACACAAAAATAATGGCAATGTTGCGGTTGCCCACGGGACTTCCCCACAAGGCACTGAGGATGAAAAGATAGAATACGACAAAATTTGGAAGAATGACCAGGAATTGAAAGCTCCGGAGTTTGACAATCCGTTTCAGCCATGGAAGCCGATCCAGGAGGTTGATCTTTTTAAAACCGGCAAATAATGGCCCCGAACTTACCCGAAACAACCACAAAAGACTGAGTGTCAGCCAGACGGAAAGAGAGATGAATAGATGATAGGCGGTGTTTGGTCGTACAATCAATTCTCCGGTCATAAAGGGGTGGAGATTGCCGCAGGTCTGGAAACAACGGAAGGTGAATTTGCCCGATTTATCAGCAACGAATTCTATTTCACTAACCTTGTCCCAGTCGGTTTGAAGGTTGCCTTTATCGTCTTTCCAGCTATATTTCAACAAGTCCAAGACGCAGTCACACGTGGCCGTCCGACCTGCGGATCCGTCCAGTAAAATCCCGTGGGTTACGTCGAG
>DAOVUP010000103.1 GCA_030632525.1 Desulfobacteraceae bacterium
AACCCGTAACCTGCAACCCGTAACCCGCAACCCTGCCTTAAACTATCTATTTACAACGTGAATCCACGATGCTATAAAGTCCCTTCGTATAAAACCTGTTAGGGAGGAATACAGACTCAATAGATCTGGAAAATGGGAGATGGCTGAGATAAACGGAAACTATTATAATGCGGAAACCTTAAAAAAATATGTTGACAGGTTTGCGGAGGCAAGGATTTTTGTGCTTGGTGATATCATCATGGACGAGTATATCTGGGGCAATGTCAGCCGGATTTCGCCTGAAGCCCCGGTCCCTGTTGTAGATGTAGAACAGGAAACAAAAATGTTAGGCGGCGCTGCCAATGTAATCCGGAATATGGCAGCCCTCGGAGCAAGACCCGTCCTGTGCGGTGTGGTGGGGGATGACAGCACAGGGGAGGAAATCCTTTCGGCACTATCCCATATGGGTTTAAAGACGGATGGCGTTGTCAGTGAACCTGGGAGGCCAACAAGCGTAAAAACCAGAATTGTTGCACATAATCAACAGGTTGTTAGGTTTGATCGGGAAAGCCGCGCAAATGTCAGGCCTGAAAGCATTCAAAACGTCCTCGACTATATTGGTGAAAACCTTGACACGATCGATGCCATCGTTGTTTCAGATTACGGTAAAGGGCTCATATCGGGCCCACTTATGATGGGTATGAAAGAACTAAGCCGGTCCAGATCGGGTGGGGAGATCATCGTTGCGGTGGACCCCAAAATAGGCAACTTCGAATATTATAAAGGGGTGGATGTGATAACGCCTAACCACCATGAAGCCGGGGTTTTTTGCGGTTTTGAGATTGTGGACAAAGACACCCTGGAACGGGCCGGAAAACAGATGGTAAACGTCCTGGACTGTCGTTCTGCTCTGATCACGCAGGGCAAAGATGGGATGACACTTTTTGAGAAACACGGATCAATAACCCATATCCCAACTGTGGCAAAGAAGGTCTTTGACGTTACCGGGGCCGGAGATACCGTGATCGGGGCCATCTCGTTAGGGCTGGCCGCTGGTCTTGATTTAAAATCGGCGGCTATCCTGTCAAATTTCGCTGCCGGCATTGTGGTTGGTGAGTTAGGGACTTCAGCGGTACGAGCAGAGGAGTTAAAAAAGGTCATTGGGGATTGATGAGTGATCCACAACAATCGGGTCGGGTCAAATTAATCTCAAGCCTCTTTTCGCCTGAGAAGAGTGTTATTGACAGGGTTATCGTTCAAATGTCGGAGATATACGGGCCAGTAGACTGGTCCAGCCCTGAGATGTTCTTTGACCGCACCAAATATTACGCCAAAGAGATGGGATGGCCCCTACACCGTCGTTTTGTTTCTTTTGAAGAGTTGATACACCCTGAAGCCCTTGTTGAGGTGAAGCTGAAGACAAATGAGATCGAAAAGGGCTACCTGACCCGTGGAAAGCGACGGATCAATATAGACCCCGGCTATATATCTCCGGAGAGGCTTATCTTAGCAACCGGGAAAAATTATATCCACCGTGTCTATTTAACCAAAGGGATTTATGCTGATCTTACGCTTATTTTCAAGAGGGGAAGCTTCAGGCCTCTTGAATGGACATACAGGGATTATGCTGATCTGGAGATGATTGGATATCTTAACGAGTTGAGGAAAGACTATATGGAGAAAACAAGGGAGATAAAACGCATTGATTAAAAGCATGACTGCCTTTGGAAGGGGAGAGTACCAGCAGGGAGATACGCGCTATTTCGCTGAAATCAGAGCACTCAACAATCGTCACCGGGACATTATTCTGCGAATCCCCAAGAACCATCAACCGCTCGAAGAAGGGCTCAGAGCTATCATATCAACAAGGATCAGACGGGGGCGGATAGAGGTATCATTTCAGATAGAGAGAGGCCGCGAAGAAACCCCTTATGACGTGGAGCTCAATCTGCCGCTTCTGGAATCCTATTTAAAAATCTTCAAGCAATTGGCTTCCCACTCCGGTCTTGACCAGGAAATCAGACTTGAGTCTCTTCTCCAGTTGAAAGACGTGATCCTCATTAAACCGGAAACCGGTGATATGGAGGAAATACAGGAAGGTCTCCATAGAGTCTTAACCATGAGTCTTGATTCCCTGGACGAGATGAGAATCAAGGAGGGTGATGCCATAGAAAAAGACTTTATCAAGAGGCTCAACCGGTTGGACAGCCATGTGGATAAAGTGAGGGTACGTGCCCCCGAGCTGAATGAAACATATCGGAAAAGACTGACCGAGAAGGTCGATAATATGATCAATGGAGTGGAAATCGATCAAACCAGGCTTGCCCAGGAGGTCGCCTTTCTTGCAGAGCGATCCGACATTACCGAAGAGATAGTCCGGATCAAAAGCCATCTGAAGCAGTTTCGAGAGTACCTCTCATTTGGCGATGCGGTAGGACGGAGACTCGATTTCCTGATCCAGGAAATCAACAGAGAGGTTAATACGCTGGGAGTAAAGGGCTCTGACACCATTATTTCAATGACCGTAGTGGAAATGAAGGCCGAACTGGAAAAATTGCGAGAACAGGTTCAGAATGTTGAATAAAAGGAGATTTGTTTATGAGCCCCCAGTTTGTTAATATTGGCTTTGGGAACACTGTTGTGTCCAGACGCGTAATAGCTATTATTTCTCCAAGCGCTGCACCCATAAAGCGACTCCGTGACGAGGCTCGAGATGAGAGAAGGCTGATTGATGCTACCCAGGGAAGACGAACCAGGTCCGTACTTATCACAGACACCAATCATGTGATTTTGTCATCCATTCAGCCCGAAACTCTTTTGCAGAGATTCAGTCCGGAAGGCAAACTGAATATGCGAGAACTTGAAGAGTAAAAATGGCTGGTCAACTATTTGTTATTTCAGCACCTTCAGGGGCAGGCAAATCAACCATTTTGGCGGCCGTGAGAAAGAGAGTCCCCGGTCTGGGGTACTCTATCTCTCACACCACCCGTAAACCGAGGGGCGATGAAAGAAACGGGGTGGATTATCATTTTGTGGACGACAGGACGTTCACCAAGATGATAGATGAAGGCGCCTTTGTGGAATGGGCCAAGGTCTATGATAATTTCTATGGAACCTCTTCTTCAAACCTCCAAGACCAGACCGCTTCGGGGCTTGACGTCCTCATGGATGTGGACATCCAGGGCGGACAAAATATCAAGGACCGGTTTCCGGACAGTGTCCTCATCTTTCTGTTGCCCCCGTCATTAGAGGAGCTTGAACGAAGACTGAGGGAACGGGGTACCGATAATGAGCCAGTGATAAGAGCAAGGATGGAAAGTGCTGCGGACGATATCAAGAACTGTGTGTGGTATGATTATATAATCACCAATGATAAATTAGAGAAGGCCATAGACGAAACTCAATCCATCATCATGTCAAAACGATGTGTGACAGCGCGGCAACTGCCGGGGATTAGAAAGCTTTTTGATATTTGATTTCCTAACCTGTCCATTGGCTGGCGATGCCCGCTGAAATCATCCTGCAGAGACCTTTGAAAAATGTTCAATTTCGAAGTCTGCGCTTATCTGGTCAAGGTCAAGGAAGGCGATAATTTCAACCACAGGAATATATTGAATATTTCGAGGATTGAAATTTGAGTCTGACGAAGAAATTGGCCAAAAGGGGGCGTTTTTCAAAGGTCTCCTGAGGGGATGGCTAGCATCCGGTCCACCGCCCCTTTGGCCTTTTCCCTGATCTCTCTTGGGACCTTCACCTCGGGCTGCATGGTTTGAAGCGCCGTCAAGATCTCTCTCAAACCGATTTTTTTCATATCACTGCATATCATTCCGGGATCAGCCGGAAAAAAGGATTTGCCAGGATTCGCCTTTGAAAGAGGGTGTAAAATCCCGATCTCCGTACCTATTATAAACTCCCTGCTCTCGGAACTGCCGGCATACGCAATCATACCTGATGTGCTCTTAACTTCATCAGCCAGATCAAGAATCTCTGGGGGACATTCGGGATGGGCCAAAAAAAGCGCTTCGGGATGGGCGGATTTGGCCTCCCTGACCTGCCCAACCGTCAGGTTATTGTGTACGGGACAAAACCCTTCCCAGTAAACGATATTCCTGCCAGTGTGTTTTATTGCGTATTGGGCCAGGTTTTTGTCAGGGGTCATGAAGATCTGGCGAGATGTATCTACGGAATTAACAACCTGAATTACATTTGCCGAAGTGCAGCATATATCGGTTTCAGCCTTGATGTCAGCTGTGGTATTGACATAGCTGATAACAATCACCCTTTTGCCCTTGGATAATCCTTCCTTTTTGCGCCTGAGTTCCTTAGCCGTGATCATATCTGCCATGGGGCATCCAGCGTTGGAAACCGGTAGGATGACCTTTTTGTCGGGGCACAGGATAGATGCTGTTTCAGCCATAAAATGGACACCACAAAAAACGATCACCGCTGCATCTGTCTGAGACGCCTTGATGGAAAGCTCTAAGGAGTCGCCGCAGAGATCAGCAATATCCTGCACCTCGGGCCGCTGGTAGTTGTGGGCCAGCAGAATGGCCTTTCTCTTGTGGAGCAGGGCCTTGATTTCGTCTTTGATATCCTTGGATTCATCTGTGATGCCTGTTGTATATGCCATTTTCTTTCACTCCTGTTATTGAGTTCTAATTGCGGTTACGGTATAATAAATATTTAAACTATCAGTCAAGTTGTTTGGTGCTTTGGAGGGGTTTTTCTATATGTATAGATCAGTTACGGAAGAAGAAATTTCAAAAAGATTAAACCGGTTTCAAAACAAACTAACTGCCCGTGAGGTTGATGGCGCCCTCATTGTTCAGAGAACCGACCTGTATTATTTTTCAGGGACCGACCAGGATGCGCATCTCTGGGTGCCTGCGTCTGGCCAACCCCTCCTGATGGTTCGTAAAAGCATGGATCGCGCAATCCAGGACGCTGTCATAGAACACATAGTACCGCTCAACAGCCTCTCTCAAATACCTGAGTATATTCAGGGTCACGGCGGAAAAGACCCAGAGAGCATCGGCCTTGAGATGGATGTGCTTCCGGTTAACCGCTATCTGGCATACCAGCGCCTCTTTCCGAAAAAAGAGATGGTTGATGTCTCATTACTCATTCGAGAGACCCGCATGATCAAGTCGGCCTATGAGATTGCCTGCATTTCAAAGGCAGCCCTTATGGCGGATAACACTTACGAAAAGATCCCTGGGTTCCTTCGAGAAGCCGAAACGGAGATCGACCTGACCTATAGGATTGAAGCGTTTTACAGGAGCCAGGGTCATCCCGGTATCATCCCTACCCGTGGATTTAATCATGAGGCGTTATACGGACAAATCGCCTCAGGTAAGAGGGCTGCAACACCGAGCGATTCCGCCGGCCCAACTGGGGGAAAAGGGCTTGGCCCCTTTTTCTCTAAAGGGGCAGCACTGGAACGGATCGGACGAAATAAACCCATATTGGTGGACTATGCAGCCAATTTCAATGGATACATCTCCGATCTAACCCGCATTTTTTCAATCGGAAAACCCAAGGAGACGCTCTGCCGTGCCCATGAAGTGGCCTTAGGGATTCAGGATACACTTTCGCAGGAAGGGGGGCCGGGCGTAAGGGCGGAAAGCCTGTATGATCTGGCCTTAGAAATTGTTAGAAAGGCTGGTTTCACCAGCGGATTTATGGGCTATCCCGATCCCGTCCCTTTTGTGGGGCATGGCGTAGGCCTTGAACTGGACGAATTGCCGGTTATCGGCCGTGGGAGTAATACCGTCCTGGCTGAGGGAATGGTGATAGCAATGGAGCCGAAGTTTGTCTTTCCAGATGAAGGGGTTGTGGGGATTGAAAACACCTTTGTCATCACAAAAAATGGCATGAAGAAGCTAAACCGGTTTCAGGATGCCATCATGATCTGTTAGACTATTACGCGTTAAAAGGGGAGTCCGAGATCATTTCCAGAAAGGCCTCCACCCGTGTCCTCATCTGTCCCTCGGAGAGTGCACCCGAAACCTCAAGGCAGAGCGCCGGATAACCGTTCTCTTTCAATATCCGGGTGAGGGTCGGGATGTCAAAGAGGATCGGGTCGCAATATTTCGGGATCAGGAAGATAACGCCCTCCCCTCCGTAATCGCGGGCCGCCTGCAGCAACTGCCCGGCCTTACCTTCAGCCAGAGACCTGAGCGGCGCGGGCTGGGGCCCCATGAGACTCTCCACCAGCCGATCCAGGGCATCGCCCCCCTCTAAATCCTCAATCCGTTCAAACCTGTATCTCATCCCGGTAGCCAGATCGTCCCAGACCACCAGTGCATTACTCTCTCTAAATATGGAGAACAGATTGCCCCTCCCGGCGACCTCGTTTTCAAAA
>DAOVUP010000085.1 GCA_030632525.1 Desulfobacteraceae bacterium
GAGCTTAGTCTGAGCGATGATACCAAAGAATCGCTAATGCCGGATTCACTCTGTGTGGGGAGGGAGAACGTCCTTTACTGCAAGGTCAAATCAAGTTTTTTCCCTGCCCGTTTCAACCGCGCTGCCTATTATCAATTGGCTGAATACATTGAAGAAGAGGGCAAGACCTATTTCCTGCCCCTCAATGGTCAAAAATACCCGATTCGGACAGACGATCCATAGTATTTTGGGTTGCGGATTACGTCCCCATTTCCAATCATAAATCGACAATCATCAATCATCAATCACGACTCCCCACTCACCGGAGTAACAATTTCTATATCTGCATTTTTTCGCAGGTTCTGAAGCCAAATATCAAAAACACGACCATGCTTGGTCTGCACCAACGATGAGCGATACTCTTTTTCTTCTTCACGGAATTTCTTATCATCGATCCCTTCCCTTGCCAGCCATCTGATGACAAATATCCCCGTGTTCGTTACAAAGGCCTTGTCGGGATATCTTTTGTTTGAGTTGAGCCCAAAGGCCGCCTCGGCCAACTCCGGTACATATCCTATTTTGGGTATCGGTTCCTGGCGTGTAAAGAATTCGCTCTCTTCGATCTTCATGCCTTTTTCTTCTGCCAATTTATCCCAAGTGTTTCCTTCTTTAAGTCCCTCTAAATATTTTGAGGCGGTAGAGGTTGCTTCCTGGGTCGCAAGGTGAGCGGTATAATCATCCTTCACCTTCTCAGCAACGTCTTTCAAGGGGGGCAGGTAAGATTCCTTGCTCTCGGCCACCTGAAAGATATAAAATTTTTCGCCCAATGCAAACAACTCGGTTGTCTCGTTCTTTCGCAAGGCAAAGAGGGTCTCTCCAATTTTTTCACTACCGTCAATCCCGGATACCGGCTCATTTTTTGAGAGGTAAGAGGAACGTTTTGCTTCAAGTCCGTACTGCTTTGCATAGTCTGATAACTCTATATCGTAAGGCATCTGGTCTATGATAGACAGACCCTTTTCATGGGCGAGTTCCGTTGCGACACTCATGGCCAGCGTCTCTACGATTTCATCTCGCACCTCTTCTAAGGATTTGGTCGCAGCTTCTTTTATGTCCTCAACCTTGATGATGTGATATCCGAACTGAGTCCGGACAAGATCGCTGATTTCACCTTTTTTCAACTTAAAGGCCGCTTCCTCAAAGGCTGGCATCATCTGGCCTTTCTTGAAATAACCCAGGTCTCCTCCCTTTGACTTTGTAGGGCCTTGGGAATACTCCTCTGCCAGATTGGCGAAGTCTCCTCCCTGGCGCGCCTTTGCCAGCACCTCTTCGGCCACCTTCTTTACTTTATCCTCGGCCTCTTTTAGGGCATCCTCGCCGAGTTTAAACAGGATGTGCCTCGCTTTTACCTGTTTGGGCTGGCTGTATGCCTCGTTATTATACTCATAAAAAGACTGGATCTCTTTCTCGGAGACATTAATGCCTCCTTTAAAGGCCACTGGGTCAATTTCGATATATGTCACTTTAATCTTTTTAGGAACCCGATAACTCTCCTTGTGACTCTGAAAATATTCCTTCAATGCCGCCTGATCAAACTTGACCGATTTCTTGAAATCTTCTGGCTTAAATTCAACAAAGCCGATCTTGATTTTTTCTTTGACAAAAGTGTAGTACTCCAACACCCCCTGTTCAGTAACATCCAGGAAAGCGAACAAGAACTGCTTAAGCTTTTTATCAAGGAGATCCTGGGTCATAGTCGCCTCGAAATCCTCGGGTTTCATACGATTCTGGCTCAGGATGGACTGGTACCGTCTCATGTCAAACCGACCGTTTACCTGAAACGCCGGATAACCCATAATCGCCCTCTGACACTCGCTCTCTGTCACATCTATACCCAACCGTTTGGCGGCCTGTGTCATCAACCTCTGGTCTATAAGGCCTTGCAATGCCCTTTGTTTTACATTAAGGACTTTTACCATATTGTCATTCCACTGGCCCTGATACCTCGCTTGCAGAGCAGATATCATGTCCCGGTAGGCCTTTTGATATTCCGGGCCGCTGATTACCTCCCCATTGACATAGGCAATTTTCAAGGCTTGATCAGATGTAAAAGAGTACCCAAAATAAAAAACAAAAACCACGGCTATAATAGCAATTAAGAATTTTATCAGCCAGGACTTGGCATGCTTTCTCATTAGACTTAATACCATTTAAATACTCCCTCCTGTTTCCACTTCGTATTCTTCGGATCTTCCCGCTCTTTTTCTGCAAAAATTAAATTTTTTATAATAGCATCATCCATAATGTATGTCCATTAGAATTTGGGGCAACCGGCAATTCCCATCTCTCCCTTGCCATTTTAGTTTTTGATCTGCTATTATAAAGATTAAGAAAATGAATTTGGACGCTCCCGTCCGTCTCGCGAGGCTCGGCAAGCGGGCGGGGATGAACGCAGATGTGTGATTCTTTATTTTTTGGTTATCTGCGGAAATCTGCGTCCCCAAAATAATTACGTAAAAAAATCTTTTTCCCGGCGTATCAAAAGGTCTATTATGAAGTTCAAAGAAATCACCGAAAATGAAGTTAAACGGATTGACAGGCTTCAATCTGAATACTTCAGTAAATACATGCACCTCTTTGACCCTCCTCTTCCGGATGGTGTGCCTGAACGTCTCGAAAAAATTGTTAGATCTGCGAACATATCAGGGTCAGATGTGATCCTTGATATGGGCACCGGCACAGGGATATTGATTCCCCTCATCCTGAAATATGAGCCTGCCCTGATCTATGCCAATGATCTATCCGAAAAGATGTTGAAATCCGTAAAAGAGCGTTATCCTGATGTCAGGACCCTGCACGGAGACATCCGGGGCTTGAGATTGCCGGATCGCACTATTGATGTTATGTTTGTAAATGCCTGCTATCCGAATATCGTGGATAAACACGGAAGTTTCAACAATATAAGACGGATTACGAAAGCCGGGTGTCGTGTAGTCATAAGCCATCCTATGGGAGGCGCGTTTATCACTTTCCTCCAGGAAAAGGTGCCTTTTCCCTTAGACGGTTTCCCTGAAAACACAACGGTGGCAAGGAATCTATTTGAGTCTTATGGGTTTAGTGTGTCTATGTTTGTAAACGAGGATAAGCTATATATTCTAGTCTTAGAAGGGTAAAAACCTGAACCTTTCAGAAATTATATCGCTATGCAATCGAATATCCCCTCAAGAATAAGCTATCAACCCATTGGCATTATTCATACCTCTTTTAGCAACATTGAGGATATGCCGATTCAGCCCGCGGGAGCTGCTAATATCCGGGGCACTGTTGAGATATTTGAAAAATATTCCAAAGGGCTGAAGGATCTTGACGGGTTTTCCCACATTATCCTGATCTATCATTTCCATCAGGCCCAATCTGCCAAACTCGTTGTCACACCATTTTTAGACACCCTCCCGCACGGGGTTTTTTCAACCAGGGCACCAAGTCGCCCCAACCCGATTGGTCTGTCCGTGGTCAGATTACTGAAAATTGAACAAAACATCCTGCACATTGAAAACGCAGACATTCTAAATGACACCCCTTTACTGGACCTAAAACCCTATGTTCCGGAGTTTGATCAACATCCGGGGGAAAATATAGGATGGTTGAAACAAGCTAAAGGGCAGGTCGAAAACAAGAGATCAGATGGTAGATTTGCCTGACAAAACAGCATCGCCAATCGGCAGATGGCCCGTCTCTCGTTCGCTGCAGAGGACGTTCCTTTTGGCAGCGGGGTCTGATAAATGACTTCCGAAATCTATCTTTACATCTCGACCATTTTATGCCGTAAAATAAAGATCTTAATTGTTATAACTTCTGTTTTGGGGGTGCTGTTTGGCACGGGTTGCGCGTTTTTTGGTGCAATCCCTTTTACCCTTTCCGAGATGAAAGCCTATTTAGTAGGGAAAGAAGAAAGTCTCTCATACCCGCTTGATCCGGTTCTTCAGGCGGCCGTCTTCAACTTAGACCGGATGGGCTTTGACATTGAAAGAGTCGAGAGGTTTAATCAAAAAGGCCTTGTCTACGCCACCTGGCAAGGCACCTCAGCCAGCCTTTCAATGGAAAGTATTACCCCAAACCTGACTAAGGTTATTTGTACGTTCAAAAGGCCCGATACGATGCGGGAGTACTCTTCAGAAAAGGAGCTATACAATAATATTCGAGACACGCTTAAGTTGAAAGAGTTGCCAGACAGAAAAACCCTTTTCAAAAATATGGTTGCCGTGCATCGTTCAAAAGATAATAACTCGCCGGTCATAGCCTATTTAGGAAGAGGAAGTCAGGCAGAGATTGTCAGCAGGTCCGGGGAATGGGCGGAGATAGCCCTTATGGATAAGTGTACCGGTTATATAGCGTTTAGATACTTAGGACGAGGGAATCCCCTTGGGGAATGATAAAATGAGACCTTTGAAAAATGCTTAATTTTGCTCAAGGTCAAGGAAGGCGAGGATTTTAACCACAGGAATATATTGCATTTTCGAGGATTAAAATCTGAGCCTGACGCTGAGATTGGGGAAAAGGGGGCGTTTTTCAAAGGTCTCAAAGGGTTATATGTTTTCAGGAGTATCGGTTGTAAAAACCTGTCTGGTGTGGTAAAAAATAAACGTGAACGCCTACTCCTAATTTGAAAGGCAGAATAGATGGCAAAGGAATTATGGACAGTGACGGAGGTATTGGAGTTTTTTCAGGTTGAAGAGAGCTTTCTCAGGCATTTGGAGGAAGAGGATATTGTATGCCCCACTTGCGACGAGGACCTTTCAGCCAGACTTTTTCACATTAACGAACTGGAAAAACTCCGGGTTGCAAAAATTCTCGTGGAGGATATGGACGTAAATCTGTCGGGTGTTGAGGTCATACTCCAAATGAGAAAGAATATGATTGATATGAGGAGACAATTTGACGCCATTTTAGAGGACCTTGCCAGACAAATGCAGCAAACCCTGAAGAGAAACCGGCTCGTTGATTAGTTGAATCCGGCCTGAGGCGAAATTAAATCGTTTTTCCCACCCGACGACTCAACCACTCAATCACTCAACCATTTAAATCTTGATACCGCTTCTCACATCCTTTTCATAGAACCCCTCCATCTTCTTGACCGTCTCTATGATCTCTTTGTCATCCGTTATGGGCACCTTAATAACCAGTTTGACCATAAGGTTTCCCCGATGCTTCGTCTTGATATTGGTTGCCCCTTTCCCTTTCAGTCTGAGGGTCTGACCGCTCTGACTGCCCGGCGGCACCTTTAGCTTAACCTGCCCGTCAATGGTGGGGATATTGATGGTCCCTCCGGCAATCGCCTCCCCGACGGTCACCGGCACTTCCATTAGAAGATCATCTCCCTCTCTTTTCAAGAATGGATGCGGTTTGAGGTGAATTATCAGATAAAGATCCCCCGGCTTGCCACCATTCAGGCCTGGTTCGCCTTTTCCTGCCACACGGACCCTGGAACCCTCCTTAACACCCTTCGGGATGGTCACCCTGATTTTTTCCGTACCGAGGATCTGACCGCTTCCCCCGCACTGGGAGCAGGGCTTTCCTGTTTGACCGTGCCCGTGGCAATGAGGACAGGGTCTGGTAAAGTGCATGGGGCCTTCTGCCACATCCTGCCGGCCAGAACTTCCGCAGTGGGAGCAGGGGACTATAGTGGAATTTGGATCGGTTCCAGTACCCTGGCATCCCGGACAAACCTTTACCTTTTGCATGGCCAGTTCAGTTTCAAAACCCCTTAGAGCAGAGATTAGATCAATGGCCATATCATGTTTGGCATCCCTGCCCTTACCCGCCATCGAGGTCTTAAACCCACCTCGTCCCGTGCCGGCCCCAAAGAGGTCCCCGAAGATATCCTCATAACTCTGATATCGGCCGAACCCTTCTCCTTCAGAGGGCCTGCCAGATTGCTGAAAAGAATTCCACTCAGAATATTGCCTCGCTTTTTCAGCATCAAACCCTGTATGGAGGCCTTCTTCCCCAAATTCGTCATACAATTTCCGCTTTTCTTTGTTACCGAGACAGTCGTAGGCCTGGGAAATCTCCTTGAATTTCTGCTCTGCCTTCTTGTTTCCCGGATTGATGTCAGGATGCCATTTCCTGGCCAATTTGCGATAGGCCTTTTTTATCTTTTCTTGAGAAGTGTTTTTAGAAACACCCAGAATTCCGTAAAAATCTCCAGACATAAAAGATACCACCTAACCCGGTAAGCCGGAATTGTTAATCACTTAACGGAGAATATCTCGGACAAATGGCAATTGTCAAATCCTTCACGACTTCGCGCCATTGAGAGAGGCTATAATTCCGAATGGCATTTGAGTCCACAGAGGGGGGTGCCCCTTTTTACCGCCCTTATTATGGCCTGCTCCATTACTCTTGCGGCTAACAATCCCGCCACATTCATATCCGCTTCAACTTTTCCGGTCGTAACGGCAAAAATGGTATCCCCGTCAAACATGGTATGTGCAGGCCTCATGGTTCTTCCGTATCCGTTATGAGCCATGGAAGCGACCTTGTTGGCCTCTGATTTTTTGAGTTTCGCGTTTGTGACTATAACACCGATGGTCGTGTTCCCGCTAAACTCAATCTTCCTGCCGGAGAATTCTTTGATCATAATTTCTTCGCTGTTGAGAAATTTTTCTTTGTTTTCATCCAAAACACCTGCCAATATTTCTCCGGTTTTTGGATCTATCACGTCACCGAGGCAGTTTACAGCTACTATGGCCCCTATTTTGA
>DAOVUP010000071.1 GCA_030632525.1 Desulfobacteraceae bacterium
AGAAGGCCAAAAAATTGATGTCCGAAATTGTGGGTCTGAAAGTCACCGAACTTCGCAATCTTCAGAGAGGAAACCATTACCAGATCAGCATGATGGCTGAACTTGACAAGATCAGACTTCCCTTTTATTTCCATTATGTCTTTTTCTTCCTCTCCCTGTGGGATTTTGAGACCGATTGGTATACGGTTGATTTCAGATATTGAGTCTTCAGGGATTTGCTCCCGGCTCTGCCACCAACACTACCTAATCCACTAACATGAAAGATTACTTAGAGGCAGAAAAACAAGATCTCAGGAGACGACGCAGAGAAAGATACCTGATTATTCTCTTAGGTGTGGCGATATCTTTTTTGATCTATCTTGGGATGCGTATCTTTCACTTAGGGCAGGCCCTTCCTTTTTCAAGCAGTATTATCGCTTTTGCACTGATCAATATCAATGTGATACTGCTCCTTCTCCTCCTCTTTCTCACTGTCAGGAATGTGGTTAAACTGCTCTTTGAGAGAAAAAAAAGTATTATGGGAGCCAAGCTGAGGACCAAACTGGTTCTGGCCTTTGTTACTCTCTCCCTATTGCCCACAATCATTCTTTTTTTCGTCTCAGTGCAGTTCATCTCTTCATCCATCGAGTACTGGTTCAGTCTTCAGATCGAGCGATCATTAAAGTATTCCTTAGAAGTTGGCCAGGATTACTACAAGGGGATTACGGATGAGATCCTCTCTTTTGGCAATAATCTAGGGCGAGTAATTACCTACGAGGGGTTTATGATCCCATCCAAAAAAGAGAAACTTCAGAAATTTATTGACGAAAAGCGAAAAGAGCTAAGTCTAGCCTCCCTCCAGATTTTTTCTGCAAAACTGGACTTAATGGCCGTTTCCAAGGACCACAGGATTGACCTTACCGCGTTTAAGGGACCGGGGTCAGATATTTTGAAGAAAAGTATTGAGAAGGGCGGTGACAGCCAGTATATCCAACCCTCACCGCACGGAGATCTTCTCAGGGGCATCGTTCCGGTTTTTTCGAGGACCGCATCGAAGGCTGTGGTTGGTCTCGTGGTGTCGGCTAAATTTGTCCCCGGCGCCTTTGTGAACCGTCTTCAGGCTATTTCAAAAGGCCTGCAGGAATACCGTCAGTTGAAGATGCTCCGAACACCGATCATAGCCAGCCATATGATCACCCTCTCCATTGTTACGCTCCTTATCATTTTTTCATCTGTATGGTTTGGATTCTACCTCTCCAAAGAGATAACCGTCCCCATCAAGGAATTGGCCGAAGGAACAAATCGTATCGCATCAGGTGACTATGATTTCTTTATTGACTTAGAAACAAAGGATGAAGTTGGGATGTTAGTCAATTCGTTTAATAGAATGACTATGGACCTAAGAACGAGCAAAAACAGGCTCGAAAAGGCCAATAAAGAACTTATGGAGAGCAATCTTGAATTGGAACAGCGGCGACTTTATATGGAGATTGTCCTGGCGAATGTTGCTGCAGGCGTGGTGTCTGCTGATACTGGCGGAAAGGTCCTCACTATCAACAAATCTGCGGAGAGGATGTTGGGCATAAAGGCGGAAGAAATTGTTGGAAAACAGTACAAGGAAATCTTGCCTGACGATTACTGCAAGGTAATTGATGGATTCCTGAAAGATGAGGCTCTTTTTCAAAAAGGCTACATGGAGAAACAGATAGGCTTATCTGCGGGAAACAGGAGGCTGACCTTCCTTGTTTCTCTCAATGTGCTTCGTGATGATCGTGGAAGGTACTTAGGTCTTGTTGTTGTCTTTGAGGATTTGAGTGAAATTGAAAAGGCCCAGAGAATGGCTGCATGGCGAGAAGTGGCAAGGCGTATAGCCCATGAGGTCAAGAATCCTCTGACGCCTATTCAACTGTCCGCACAGCGGCTCAAGAAGAGATATGGAAAGGTCTTAGATAGCGAGGATTCAGAGATCTTTGACGAGTGCACAGGGATGATCATCACGCAAGTGGAGGAATTAAAACGCCTTGTAAACGAGTTTTCCAATTTTGCCCGCATGCCTGCGGCCAATCCTGCACCGTCAGATATTAACGAGATTATTGATGAAGCCCTGAGTCTCTACAGAGAAACGCATAAAGAAGTGGACTTCATATTTAATGATTCAAAAGAGGTCCCTGTTTTTGATTTGGACAGGGAGCAGATAAGAAGAGTCATGATTAATCTTTTTGACAATGCTATTGAAGCGATTGAGGATAAGGGAAAGGTAATTATAGATCTTCATTATGACAATATCCTTAAAATGGTGAGAATTGAGGTGATAGATAACGGAAGAGGCATAAGCCCTGAAAACAAGACCCGCCTCTTTGAGCCTTATTTTTCAACAAAAAAACAGGGGACGGGCTTAGGTCTTGCTATAGTCAGCACTATCATTACAGATCATAATGGCTTTATAAGAATTAAGGATAATAAGCCTAAAGGAACTAAATTTATTATTGAACTGCCAACCAGGATATGAGCGGGCTATGTTCATGTTCTTGTACCATTTTCTCTGGACAATATGTCTTATATTTATAGCCCCGGTTGTCTGGCTTTTAAGGTTGCGGGTTATCCCGCTGAAAGCGGGATTACGGGTTACGCCTTGTCTCGCTAAAAGCGATCGTCTAAGCCTCGGTGAGCGACTAACTGCAAGATTTGCATTGGGTCTCCCCGATCTCCAGCTTGACAAAGGAAATATATGGGTTCACGCACTTTCTGTGGGAGAGGTGATCTCAGCCATTCCACTGATAAATAGCCTGCAGATGGAATTTCCAGACAGGGACATAGTCTTTACGGTAACCACTGTTACCGGGATGGCTGTTGCAAAGGAGAAATTACATTCAAAGGTCAAGGCAGTTCTTACCATGCCCGTTGACGCATGGTGGTCTGTTCAGAGGATCGTTAATTTTGTCAAACCGTCTGTTTTCATCCTGATTGAGACAGATATCTGGCCCGCGTTGCTTTGCTCTTTGAAGAGAAAAGGCATACGAAGCATCTTGGTAAACGGACGTATTTCTCCCCGGACTTTCAGATCTTACTCAAAAACTCCTTTCTTCACCCGGAAGATGTTTGACCCACTCGAATTATGCCTCATGCAATCAGACTTAGACAGGGAAAGACTCTTGCAAGTTGGCTTGAATAAGGAGAAGGTTATCACGGTGGGGAATATCAAGTTTGACCGGGATACGGCAATCATAAGTAATGAAGAACGTCAGTATTGGTTTGATATCCTGGCCCTTGAGCCTTCTGATCCTTTATGGGTTGCAGGCAGCACCCATCCGGGGGAAGAGGAGATTCTGCTCAACGTTCTTGAGAGGCTCCGCAATCTTTTTCCCCGTCTGCGTCTTATCCTTGCCCCGAGAGATACAGGGCGATCCGATGAGATTCTGATAATGATCCGGGATATGGAGCTGCGGGCTGCTCTGAAAACCGAGATTTCGGAACAAAGCGAAAAGCACAAAGCGAAAAGCGCAACCCGCAATCCCGCTGTTAGCGGGATAACCCCCCCAACGCCACCGGAAAATGGTTGTGTCTATGATGTAGTGATTCTTAATACGATTGGTGAACTCGGGAGCGTTTACGGGTTGGGGAGTGTAAGCTTTGTGGGTGGCAGTCTTGTCCCTGTGGGAGGGCATAACCTATTGGAACCTGCCAGTTGTGGCAGCGTTGTCCTTTTCGGTCCTCATACCCGCAATTTTGTATCCATGTCAGAGGCGCTGCTGGAGGCTGGTGGAGGCTGGCGGGTCAGGGACGGAGATGAACTCCATGAGGCTATGAAAACGCTCTTGGAAGATGTAGAGATGCGGACCCGAATGGGGGATCTGGCAAAAGCGTTTGTTGAGAATAATCGGGGAGCGCTCAAAAAGGTTGTGGACTATGTGAGTGGGAGCATAGCGCATGGGGCATAGCGCAAAGCGTGCGGCGCAAAGCGCTGGGGGTATAACGCGGAGATTAATGCCATTAGCCATGCCGAACTGGTCCAGGATTCATCAGAAAAGACGATTCGGTCTATGGTCTCTTCCCCTGGCCTTTTTTTCTATCTTGTATGGCGTCGGTGTCCGGTTTCGTCTTAAGGCATATGAGAAGAGGATTTTCAGGGGAAAGTCTCTTCCAGGTTTCGTTGTAAGCGTTGGGAATATAACTGCGGGTGGGACAGGCAAAACACCGGCAGTGGCAATGTTGGCCAAATGGGCGCTGGGTGAAGGGCATCGCGTGGCCATTCTTTCGAAGGGCTACGGGGGGCGATACAAACAGGAGGTCTTAGAGGTATCTGATGGGAAGCATATACATGCAGATTCCCAAGTGGCCGGCGATGAGCCCGTTCTTCTTGCCCGCGGGGTTTCCGGGAGTCCAGTAGTAATCTCCAAAAACCGTTACTTAGCAGGGATTTATGCGCATAAAAAGTTTGACTCTGATTTCTTCATCTTGGATGACGGATTTCAACACTTAGGATTGGAGAGGAACCTTAATCTGGCGCTGATAGACGCCTCTGAGCCTTTTGGAAACGCCCACCTGCTTCCGTGGGGACCCCTGAGAGAGCCCCTAAGTCAGTTGGAGAGGGCAGATTGTCTCATCCTTACACGGTTTAGCAGGGTAGAGAGCTCACAGGGCAGGGGGCAGAGAGCAGAGAGTAACGCCACAGGCAATGCGCCAGGCGCTATGCGCTCGCCGCAGGAAACATTGGCATTCCTGAAAGAAAAATTTCCATCGACGCCTGTTTTTTGTGCGGATCATATCCCGGACAAGTTGGTTTTTCCCCTTTCGGGTGAAGCGCATACTCCTGGATTTTTGAGAGGAAAGCGAGTATTGGCTTTTGCCGGTATTGCCAATCCTGAACAGTTTCAAGAGAGTTTGATCGAATTGGGCGCGGATGTAGTTCAATTCAAGGGGTTCAGAGATCATTACCACTTCGAAGAGGATGAAATCAGGGAGTTGATCCAAATGAAGGAGAGGATTGGTGCCAGGTACCTTCTTACAACGGAAAAAGACTGGATGAGAATCGCCTCTTTCGCCTTTACCACGGCTGCGCCGATGCATAATGATTTAGCTTATTTGTCTGTTAGATTCGCCTTTTTGCCGGGGCAAGAGAGCATTTTTGGGATAATTAGAAATGGCCTTTCAGGATAACGGAACTCTTTCAATATGGACTTACAGGGCCCTTTATGGGGTCGTATGGCTCATATCCCTAATCCCTTTCCGCGTAGGACAATCCCTTGGACGGACGTTAGGAAATATATTGGCGGTAGTCTTGAAAAGGCGAATAAAGGCCTCTTTGAATAACCTTAGATATGTCTTTGGGGACAGGATTCCCGAGGCTGAGTTGATTGAACTCAACGGCCGGATTGTAGCGCATTTTGCTCAGATGTTGTTTGAGGTCCCCCATATCCTCAGGCTGAACCGGACAAACTTGAATAGGTACGTGATTTTCGAAAATGAAGATGCCCTGAGTCAGGCTATTAAGAAGGGGAGGGGGGTTTTCATGCTGACCGGGCACTTCGGAAACTGGGAACTCATGTCCGCGGCCATGGCCCTCCGGTTTAATGCCAAAGGAGCAGTTGTAGTGAGACCTGCTGATTTCGCACCGGCCGACAGGTTGTTGACGAGTCTCCGATCCAGATTCGGTACGGAGATTATAGCGAAAAAACGCTCAATGAAGAAGCTGTTGGCTGCAAAGAAAGAAAACAAAGTTATTGGGATCCTGTTAGACCAAAATGTGGACTGGTATGAAGGGGTTTTTGTCCCATTCTTAGATAAACCAGCGTGTACTAACAAGGGCTTGGCCCTTGTCGCCTTGAGGACCGGCTCCCCTGTGGTACCGTCTTTTTCAGTGAGGCAGCATGACGGGAGATACCGAATAGTCTTTGGAGATGAGGTGCCATTGCTGAGAACCGGTGACAAAATAAAGGATACCGAGGAAAACACCGCCCTTTTCACACAGATCATTGGGAAATATGTCAGCCAGTATCCGGATCAGTGGTTTTGGTTTCATAAACGGTGGAAGACCAGGCCCTTTTGCCCGCTTCCTGAAGATTATTATCACCGCACAGACGCAGAGGGTTAGCCGGTTGTGTCTAAACTCTTGGCCCGTGAAAAGATTGATAAGACAAAGATCAAACGGATCTTTATTCGCGCCACCAACTGGGTGGGTGACGCGGTGATGACTCTGCCGGCATTAGAGGCTGTCAAAGATAACTTCCCTTCCGCCTCCATAACCGTCTTAGCAAAACCGTGGGTTGAGCCGATTTTCAGAAAACATCCCGCAGTGGATCGGATATTAATATTCAAGAAGGGGGAGGGGATATTCACCGATCTTGGTGAGATGATAAGAGCTATCAGATTGATTCGAAAAGGCAGATTTGACCTGGCCATCCTCTTACAAAACGCATTTGAAGCGGCCCTTCTGGCATATATGGGGGGGGTTAAATATCGCATTGGTTATAGTACGGACGGGCGTGGTTTTCTGCTGACGCATAGGATCGTGCCGAGTGACGAGGTCCTGAAAATCCACCAGTCGGCATATTATCTCTCCATCCTGAGGGGAATGGGATGGGAGGCAAAGAGCCGTAATCCAACCATCCATATTTCTCAAGAGGATAAGGACTCGGCCGACAGGATACTCGGCACAGAGGGAATAAAAGAGCGAGATCTCCTGGTGGGTCTCAGTCCTGGCGCGATCTTCGGGGGGGCCAAACGGTGGCCTCCGGATCGATTTGCAGAGATCGGAGACAGGGCAGTTGAAGAGTGGGGAGCCAAGGTCCTCATATTTGGGAGCGGCAAGGAGAAGGAGATTTGCAGCCATGTTTGCAGTTCAATGGGCCACCAGTCCCTGAACCTCTGTGGCCGCACATCATTGAATGTGGTCATGGGCCTGATCAGCCGGTGCCTTTTTTTTGCAACCAATGATTCAGGTCTTATGCACATAGCCGATGCTCTGGGTGTTCCAACAGTGGCAATATTTGGTCCTACTGACCATGTGGCTACTGGTCCGCGAGGTCCGAAAACGAGGATTGTAAAGCATGAAATAGAATGCGCGCCTTGCCTGAAACATGAATGCCCTACTGATCACCGGTGTATGCTGGGAATAGGATCTGAAGAGGTCTGGGAAGCGATGGAGAGGTTGCGGAAGGAGGTCCATTGAAAAAACCCGCTGTTTTTATAGACAGGGATGGCACCATAAACGAGCAGATGGGGTATATCAATCATATCAGCCGGTTTGTGCTCCTTCCGGGGAG
>DAOVUP010000033.1 GCA_030632525.1 Desulfobacteraceae bacterium
GTCTGCGATGTGGCCCTCCTCATCCGAAAATATGCAAAAGGGGGCAGGAGGGATAAACTTGACGCCGTTGTCCTGGACCTTTACACCGGCCCCTATACCCGGACCCACAAAAAAGACGACCCGATCTACGGGAGCACTGCTATCGATACTACGCGTACCGCTCTCAAACCCGACGGGATATTCGCCGTGTGGGGGGAAGACTACGACGCCGGATTTGAAAAGCGCTTGCGTGCAGCAGGCTTCGCCGTGACCATCGAGCGGCTGGGCCGAAGCGGACCCCGGCATGTGGTTTATATGGGAAAACTCCGGCTCTCCCGGAAAAAAATAAATCGGAAAGGGAAAGAAAAAGGCCCCAGAAAGAGATGACCGATTACCAAAACCCAAAAGGCCCTCCTGATTTACCTCCTTTGGATGAACCGCCACCCCATTCGGATGATGAGTATTTTGGGTACGATCCCGCATTAGACAATTTGGATGCAATGGATCACGGTTATGAGAAAAGTAAAAAAGTTTTCCTCGACGGACAAAAACAGACCGACACCACACTCCGTGACAAAAAGCGCAAATCTGGTAGCCTAAAAAACATTTTAGAGGAAGTATTTCATTTTGATTCCTTCAGACCCTATCAGGAAAGGGTCTGCGAATCTGTCACCAGAGGGAATGATCTCCTCCTTGTGATGCCCACGGGTTCCGGCAAGTCATTATGCTATCAGCTCCCCGGGATTGCCCGCAAAGGAACAACCCTTGTGGTAAGCCCCCTTATTGCCTTGATGGAGGATCAGACAGCGGGTCTGAGACAGCAGGGCCTTGATGCGGAGAGGATTCATTCCGGCCGCACACGTCTTCAGTCCCGTCGGGTCTGCCGGGACTATCTTGACGGCAAACTGGATTTTCTCTTTATCGCTCCCGAGAGGTTGTCGGTCCCAGGATTTCCTGAGATGCTTGCCAGACGGAAACCGGTCCTTATTGCAATAGATGAGGCCC
This sequence comes from Desulfobacteraceae bacterium, assembly GCA_030632525.1. Classification (GTDB taxonomy): domain Bacteria; phylum Desulfobacterota; class DSM-4660; order Desulfatiglandales; family Desulfatiglandaceae; genus Desulfacyla. The sequence goes on from DAOVUP010000033.1 coordinate 985, forward strand.
ACTGCATATCCCAGTGGGGTCATGATTTCAGACCCGACTACCGCCTTCTGGGGGAAAGGCTCCCAATCCTTCGCCCTTCACCTCTCATCGCCATGACAGCGACAGCTACACCAAGGGTCCAAAAAGACATAATCCAACAGCTCGGGGTGGATGGGGCGGAGATGTGCATCCACGGGTTCAGGAGGACAAATATCGCTATTGAGTTGGTGGAACTCCTTCCATCGGAAAGGTCCCAAAAGGTCTTGGAGATCCTTCAAAAGAAAGAATTCACACCAGCCATTATCTATGCACCAACAAGACAAAAGACCGAAACCCTGGCCCATGAGCTTGGGAATCTGCTCTCTGTAGCGCCCTACCATGCAGGACTGTCATCAGAGATAAGAGACAAGGTACAGACATCCTTTCTAAAAGGAGAACTTGATGCGATTGTTGCAACCATCGCCTTCGGTATGGGTATTGATAAACCGGATATACGTACCGTGATCCATACTGCTTTGCCCGGAAGTCTGGAAGGATACTACCAGGAAATCGGTCGTGCAGGTCGTGATGGCAAGCCTTCCCGCGCGATTCTCCTGCACTCTTATGGCGACCGACGTGTTCACCAGTTCTTCCACGAAAAGAGTTATCCTTCTGAAAAGATTCTGAAAGGCATCCATGAGCGGCTTAAGCAAAATAAGAGACCTTTGGAGAGCCTGCGTCATGAATTGAATATGGATCAGGAGGAGTTTGACATAGCACTGGAAAAACTCTGGATCCATGGAGGCGCCCTGGTTGATCCTGATGAGACGGTACGCCGGGGGCATAACAAGTGGCATATTACCTATAAGACCCAGAGCGATCACAGACTCAGCCAGATTGATGAGATGTCACGTTTTTCCGGATCTTTTTCCTGCCGTATGCTTTATCTGGTCCGGCATTTTGGCGACCGTGAAGATAGTGGATATAAATGCGGTCTGTGTGATTTCTGCGCCCCTGAAAAGGCAATGGCATCCGTGTCTCGTAAACCTGACAGACAAGAGGATCGTATCATAAGGGAGTTAATCTCTACCCTGAAGAGTGTTGGCAGTATTGGCACCGGGAAGCTTTATAATAGCGTCTGTCCCGGTTCTGTTCTGCCGCGGTCGGACTTTGAAAATCTTCTAAGGGCCCTTGCCAAGGGCGATCTGATAGCACTTAGCGAGCATGCTTTTGAAAAAGAAGGGAAACTTATTCACTATAAAAGGGCGGAGCTTGCAAGGGGGGGGTATTCTTTTGATCCTGAAGATATCAAGTCCTTGGACATAACATCCCAGGGCGGGGTTAAAAGGCCGGAGGGAAAAACAGGGAGCTCAGGGAAAAAGAGAAATACCCGCAAGGTGATCAGACGTCCCGGATCCGGTGCATCGGAGAATCCAGGGCTGAATGATACCCTTAGAGAATGGCGTATGGGTATGGCCAGAAAAAGGGGACTTCCGGCCTTTCGTATCTTTACAAACAAGGTCCTGGACAACCTGGCATCAGACCTGCCCACATCATATGATGAATTGCATATGGTGAATGGTGTCGGGCCATATTTTGTAAAAAGGTATGGGAAAGAGGTCATCCGGATTATAAAGACGTATTTGGAGCAAAAGAAATGACCCAAGGTTTAAAAAGTTGGGGCCATGCAGAGTCCGCAGTCTCCGGTCTGGACCTTTCTCCAGACATTTTTTATTCGTTCATGGCGTATTCGCCATCAAGGGCAAACACGTATTTTCCCCAGACTCTCTGATATTGGGTATCGTCCTGGACGGCCTTGATGAGCATAATTTCCTTGCAGAAAGGGCGCTGTTCGTCCCTGGTGTTGTGGTTGCCGTATATCTGCAGTGCGAAGCTGGCGAAGTCGCGCACCATGAAGTCGAATATCTGGTTGATGATGTCGGGTTCCACGTCTTCGAGTTTTGCCTGTTCGAGAATAAGCTGTCCATAGACAACGATAGAGAACATCTCACCCAGGGGCAGAGAGAAAGAAGGATCCATGTCCTGCATCTTGTCCGGACCGGCCTTTTCCACCAACTCCTTGAAGATCTCGATCTGCTTTATAAAGGTCGCAACGTTGGGCAGATCTTTGTTCGCCTCGAACACCGGTGCGTAATCATGGAACTGGACCTTCCCCAGGCCCTTGGTAGGACCCTGGTTGAACAGGAACAGGTCATCATTGAATGAGAAGTCGGGTTCAACAGGTTCATATTCGGCCGGATTGAAGAAATAGCTCTTCATGAACTTGCGGATAAGCTGGATATTTACGTGCACCGTTCCTTCGAGTTTGGAAGGGCCACGTATATCGGCGGCTGCCATGTGGAAGTAGGTGTCCTTTTCAAAGCCCTTGGCCGCGATGACATCCCATAGCAGGTTGATTACGTCTTCAGACTGGAGGGTAACCTTCATCTTGCTCGTGGGGTTGTAGAGCAGGTAGCGGCGGTCATCTTCATTGGCTCCTCTGAAGTAGTCGGTTGACCGTCTTTGGTAGAGCTTCATTGCCACCAGACGCAGCCATGCATCCATGAAGTTTTTACGCACGTGCGGCATATCTGTAACACGCATACCGTAGAGTATGCGGTTTGCGGCATGGGTGATAGCCTCATAGAAGCAGTGTTCGGACACTCCGATAGATGCGGGACCGATGTTGAATTTGCCGATGTTTACGGTGTTGAGTGACGAATCCCAGGCATGAGAGCCGCGAGAGAGTATGTCATCCTCGGTAATGGGATAGTCGTGCAGCGCAAAGTTGGATACGTATTCCTGGTGGGAGATAACGTTTTTCTTCAACTCATAGGCCTTGTGGTGGTAGTTGGTGACGAAGTAGGTATAATCATCGGTTCCGTCCTTGATCTTTCCCAGGGTGGATACCATCTCGGCCTCATTTCCGTTGCCAATGTAGTACTTTTCGCCATTGGCAACCCATGTTCCATCATCTTTGGGTGTGAGGGTCGTCTCTGTGGAGTAGATGTCTGCACCGTGGTTCCTCTCGGAAAGCCCGAAGGCAAAGATCGCCCCCTCCTTGAGGAGCCTGGCTGCCTTCTTCTTAGCCTTCTCGTTCGGGCTCATCCAGATGGGCCCCAGACCCAGGATCGTCACCTGGAAACAGTACCAATAGCCCAGACCATAGAACGCCAGCAACTCGCTGTATTCGCTGTTTCGCGCCGTGTCCCAGCGGCAGTCCTTATCACCGGCTGCGTATTTTTTAGGGGTGAGCAGCTTGGCGAAGATCTGCTCTTTACCAATGAAATCGACAAATTCCTTGTACCAGACCTTTTTGTTGTAGTCGTCAAGAAGCTGTGCTTTCCCCGTATTCTCGAAGAAATCAATGGTCTTTTCCATGACAGCGCGGGAACCATCATCTGCCATAAGGCTTTTGTACTTCTTAGGCTGAATTAAAAAATTCATAAAAAACTATCTCCTTTCCTGATTTCTCTTTATAGTATAGAAACATAAAAACTAATACCCGATGAAAACATCAACGGCAATGCAATTTCAATACATGAACACAGGTAAAAAGTAAATGTTTTTGAGATTTTTATGATTGGGTCTTTTTTGTTTAATATTGGTTTCAAAAAACGCAGGGAGACTGCCCATTAATTCCTTCCTTTCTTTTGCATTTCATCTGCTCACGGGAGCTTTGTCTCGTTTCGGCACCCACACAACACCACGCCCTAAGGCCACCACGGTTTCACCCACGCAGCACTCTCCATCCAGATACATCCTTTGTTTTTCCTGATCTATTTCTGTGACGGTCACCCTTGCCCTAACCGTCTCTCCCAGATGCACCGGCTTGACGAACTTCATATCCTGACTCATGTAGGCGCATCCCGCCCTGGTAAACGGGTATCAAAATGAAAGTAGTCAATTTTCAGCCCTATGGAGACCGGTCTGTCCCCTTTGGAAGGCTGCCTTGTAGAACTGTTTTTGCTCACAATTGAGTCGATCGATCGTTGCCCGTTCTTTCGGCGTAAGCACCCGCCCCTCACGGGCAGCAGCTGCTTCAATGCTGCGGACCTGTTCGTACTTCTTATGCCCCTCACCCATACTATACCTCAGAATTTTCCTGAGATGCAGCTGCAATTCGATAATATGGTGGTTGGACGTGCGCAAATTCAAGTGGATATTCCAAAATCCAGTGGCCAAAGGATCGATAGCACGGTCTTTCATCCGTACAACGTCATAGCCGTGCAGAATAAGAAATTGGAGGGCATGGTATACGGCGTCAACGGTAGGGTACTCTATAGAACTGCGGGCAATATCCATGAGTCCTGAAGCATCTCCTCCCAATTCAGCCGCAATTTTCTCCTGGGCCCTCTTTTTTCCTTTTAGCCCCCCTCCCGGAGGAAAGACGGCGGTTCCTCCTGTGAGCTTTGCCAGGGTCCGGGTAATCCTTCTGGACTCCACTTCAGCTACTGCGGCTTCCGTGTAGAGAGTCGCAAGATCATTGCTATCCTGGCGGACAGCATGATCTCCGACCCTGGCCCTAACCTGCGCTTGTGCCCATAAGCTAATAGCCGCCTGTCTCGAGGTAAGGTTGTAGACAACTGGCTGTTTTGGGTCTTGGATAACGTCAGGGCATTTGGTCTGGCCGCGTTCCTGCGCAATAGCAGGAAGAAGATTCCAGCCAAGCAGGATAATGATAAAAAAGAAAACATGCACTGATAGCTGCAAACGTTGATGTATTGAGTTTCGTTTCATAACGTAATTCCGATCTCCCATTGGATAAAAGATAGCACAATCTTCCTTTTGATTCAAATTGTGATCAATTTCTCCGAGGTAATAGGGGCATCAACAAATGGGGCTGGCTTTTTAGACTCAATTAAGTTATTCTTAGCCGTGGTGTGTGCATCCTTTTTGTTAAATGTTTTTTGTTTTCCAGGACTTGAGATATGTCCCGGAATGATACACCACATAAACCTGTCAAACACAACTTTCGATTATATCTCCCTTCTAATGGGAAGAATATGAGTAAGTTTTATCAAACAGGGGGACGTCACAACGAGACCTTTGAAAAATGTTCAATTTTAGTCAAGATCAAGGAAGGCAAGAATTTCAACCACAGGAATATATTAGATATTTCGAGGATTGAAATTTGAGCCTGACGCCGAGATTGGCTAAAAGGGGGCGTTTTGCAAAGGTCTCACAACCCCGATTGTTAATGGAGGGATGTAAAGTGAAAAAGAGTACCATACTACTTATTTCCATTCTTTTTTTTGTTGGTTTCTTTCCCATGAATACCCTTGGGAAATGTGTTGAAGGTGATTGTAAGAACGGAAAAGGGGTTTTCTTCTCTTCTTCTGAAGGTGTAGAATATGTCGGTGAATTCAAGGATGGGAAATTCCATGGAAAAGGAATTTTAATGTATCCTGACGATTCAAAGTATGAAGGCGAATGGAAGGCGGGTAAACCCCATGGACAGGGAACATGGACTTCTTCTGACGGTGGGATGTATGTGGGTGAGTACTGGGATGGTAGCAGAGAGGGAAAAGGGACTTTTACCCATCCCGATGGGACAATATATGAGGGTGAATGGTCCAATGATAAACTTCATGGATATGGAACTATGATTTATTCTGATGGCATCAAATATGAAGGTGAATGGAAGAATAATGAAAGGCATGGATACGGGACCCTGACCCATCTTGATGGTAGAAAATATGAGGGTGAATTCGAAAAAGGGAAAATTGCGGGTAAATGAAATCTGACAAACTCGTAGAAAATCACTGACCCGTTTTCGTTATTCCCGCGAACACGGGAATCCAGGGAAATCAATCCCGCCGCGGTGGGAGTGACGGCCTCAAAAGGGACCCCCCTCCCTGGAAAACTCCAGTCAAAAAGAGGTAAAACCATGAGCGCTTATTTTCAATTTGAAGAATATCACCGCCCCCAAGATCTGGATCAGGCCGTTGATATCCTGTCAAAATTTGGAAACAGCGCCAGAGTGATAGCCGGAGGCACTGATATCTTGCCCCGACGACCCGGTGTTAAGAAAATCGATACCATCAATCATTTGGTGGATATTTCCAAACTGGGTTTGGATTATCTCAAAAAGGAGGGTGATCACATCTTTATGGGCGCGGGCACCACCATAAACATCATTGGTGCAGCACCTATTTTCTTGTCAGGCCCTTATGGGGCATTGTCGGATGCCGCCAGCGCTCACTCCACCTCAACCATCAGAAACAGGGCAACTGTGGGTGGCAATTTATGTAATGCATCTCCCTGTGCGGATCTTGCGTTACCTTTGCTGGTATTGGATGTCATTCTTATGGCTGCAGGACCTGAGGGAAAAAGAGATATTCCGATCGAAAGCTTCTTTAAGGGTGTAAATTATACGGCATTGAATAATGAAGAGGTATTGGTGGAGATTCGTATTCCTCTATGTTCGGAAAAAACCGGGACTTCTTTTTTAAAACTCAGACGGCATCAGACTGCAATCGATATGGCCGTGGTGAATGTCGCAACCTCTCTCACCTGCAAAGAAAATCGTTGCGAGACTGCAGGAATAGCTTTGGGATCCGTGGCGCCAGTCCCCTTTCGTGCTAAAAAGGCAGAATCTATGCTTGCCGGGGCAAAACTTAGCAAGGGAATCATAGAAAAGGCAGCTGCGACGGCGGCCGGGGAGGCAAGACCCATCGATGATGTAAGATCAACTTCCGCCTACCGCAGGAAAATGGTTGCGGTATTGGTCCGAAGATCCCTTGAAAACAGTATGCGGAGGTGTGGTCAGTGAAAAAGATCGACATTAAGATACACGTCAACGGCGATTGGTATGAACTGGCTGTGAACCCGTGGGATCGGCTGGTTGATGTCCTCAGGGACCAGTTGGACCTGACCGGTACCAAAGAGGGCTGTGGCGAAGGGGAATGTGGCGCATGTACAATAAATCTTGACGGCAAGGCTGTATTGTCATGCCTGATACTCGCAGTCCAAGTCGATGGATGCACCATACTGACTATTGAAGGACTTCAAAGAGGACCCGAGCTTCATCCGTTGCAAAAAGCATTTGTCAGCGAATCCGCGATACAGTGCGGATACTGTACACCCGGTATGATCATGGCTGCCAATGCATTAATCTATAACGAATCTGAACCTAACGAGGATACCATAAGGAAAAATCTATCCAATAATCTTTGCCGGTGCACCGGGTATGACAGGCCTGTAAAAGCGGTCCTCAAGGCTGCAAAAGATATGAAGGGGAACAGCAATGCCTGAATCTCATATTGCTGTAGGAAAATCCCTGCAACGGATCGACGGCATCGAGAAGGTCACCGGGTCGGCCAAATACGCCACTGACATCAAGCTTGATAATATGCTGCACGCAAAGCTTATTCGCAGTCCGCATGCCCATGCCAAAGTAAAACGTATCGAAACATCTGCCGCGGAAAAACTGCCCGGTGTCAGGGCTGTGGCTACTATTTTGGAGGTTCCCAAGGTAATTGAATATTGGTTTTCTCTGCGAACCGAAAAAAAGAAAAAACAGATGTTCCTGCGCGACAATGTGGTCCGGTTTGTGGGGGACCCGGTGTTGGCCATAGCGGCCGATGATCAGCAGACGGTTGACAAAGCCCTCTCCCTGGTAAAGGTGGAATACGAACCCCTGCCGGCCCTGTACGATCCTTTCATGGCCATGGAAGAAACGGACGTAAAAATACACAGCCGGGGCAACATCGCCTTTAAAGTTGATAAAGATTATGGAGATATCCAGGAGGGGTTTAAAAAAGCAGATATTATCATTGAGAATACATACCGTACCTCCAAGCAGAAACATGCGGCCCTTGAGCCCTTTGGAACCTGCGTTGCGCACTACCAGTCCAATGGGAAATTGAAAGTATACTCCTCCACCCAGCTCCCGCACTGGAGTCGACATTATCTGGCCGGGGCTCTGGATTTGCCCCTTAACAGGGTCAGGGTTATCAAACCGCATACCGGTGGGTCCTTTGGGGGCCGGTGCGGTCTTATTCACGGGCTTGAGGTGATGTGTAGCTGGCTTTCGCGCCAGACGGGGCGACCTGTCCGGATGTCTTTTACCAGAGAAGAAGA
>DAOVUP010000294.1 GCA_030632525.1 Desulfobacteraceae bacterium
AAAAATCGGATAAAACTAAAAACGACCTGTGTGAACCAGGATGATACCACGGTTTTAGACGGTGAGGCCTTGGTCAGTCCCCCGAAGGCTCCGAAGCAGGATGCCTGAGCAAGCCTTTACGATTTATTGTTTTCCCCATCTGTGCTGGAGGGGTCCTTTTCGAAAAAATGCCCGAACCCCTTCATTAAATCCTGAAACTGATCCGTCTGTTTTCTTATGAGATCCTGGAATCCCTTAGGCACTTCTCCCTGGGCAATCCCTTTCTCATCTAATAACATCCTTAGATGTTTTATGGTCTCCTCCTGGTCTGCGGCCTTCTTTTTGAGATCCTCATATTTCCCTACCAACTGAAGGTGCTCGTCTTTGCGAACCACACCCATCAGATCCAGGTATTCCTTTAAAGACTTTTGAAAGTCATTAGCCGCCTTTTGCCATGCCTTTGGATAATCCGGGCTATCTTGATCCAGGCTATTTAGCCCGTAAAATTTCCGGAAAATGGCGTCTTGCCCCTCAAAACCCTTTAAACCCTGGCTGATCCATTGGGTTAGTTCTTCAATCTGTTTCTGCCCCTTTGCTGTATTGATTAACAAATTCCCCCAGAGCTCCAAAAAATGTCTGTCCACTACAAAGGTACCCCCCTTCACGATTCCTGATAATTGATCTCTCACAACCCTTTTTCAAGGTCCAACTGGTAACGAACAGGACCGCGGCAGCCATCGCCAAAGCAGGTATGAAGTGCGCATTCGGAGGTGGTAAGAGACCAGGATGTGGCAATGGCTCCGTGACCTTTGGGAAAGACCGAGACCTCCGCGTCGATGTAATCCAAGGGGGCAAGAGCCGATTCCTTGTCCACCAGATCGTCCCTTTCCGCATAGCAGATAAGGAACTTAATCCCCTTCTCTTTCAGGCGCTTGAAATTGAGTTTCCGATCAAAAAGCCTCACGGGAAGAGTTCCATCCTTATCCACGGGAATGGTGTATGAGTCAAAACTCATCTTGGTGATGGCTACAGGGAGGTCATTTCGGTCGTAGATCAACCAGTGATTGAGGGCCGCTGCCGTCTTGCTGATCTTTGCCTCCTGGCCATCTGGCCTATCGAACATCATCAGGTTACGATAAAGGGTGAAAATAGGGGCCTCCTTTTCCATGCTTTTCAGCTTATAGACCCAGCTCATGACCTTGCCGTCCACCACCTGATTGCCATTAGATAAAGTCTTTACCGCATAGCCTAAGTCCCTGAATCGCGGTGGAAGATGTTCCATGTATTCAACCAATGATTCACTTCGAGTGCCGTCCATGGGTGCCACACAGGTAATGAGGGCATCCACCAGTCCGTCAAGCTCACCGGAAAGGAGGTCTACAACAGCGATGAATCCCCCCTGGCAGAACCCGTTCAAAGTTACCTCTCTTTGGTGCCTTGCTTTTACCTGCTCGCAGAAAAACCGGGTATCTGAGGCATCGTCCTCGCCTGTTATGGTCTGTACGGCAGGGGTTGAATCAATATCCTTCATGATCCTGATATAGGTGGGAATTCCCTGGTTTGCAAAGGCATGCACATAGCTCTTGTTCTCGCCAGGCAAGAACGCCAGGATGTTGGCGCCCAGGACATAGGGAGGGATGATGATGATCGGTTTGCCCTTTTTTCTTATCCTGACCTTTTTGTCGCTGGGAAAGACCTGATAGAGAAGGAAACGGTCTGTCTCGGCTGCTTTTTCATAACCAGGGCCTTCAAAGTGAAACCCATATTCAGGACCAATATCCAGGATAGCCTCTGGATATGCATAGACCACTTTCTCTAAGAGCTTCGCCTGCCTGGCCATGAATTCATCAATATCTTCTCCCTCGAGGTCGAAGAGGGTGTTGAGCCATGCGGAGAAGGTACCTGACATCTCCCTGAGATGGTAATCATTCATCATCTTGAGGCTGCTGGTAAGACCCTTTTCGGCAACTTGAAGGTTAAACTGGAAAAGCTCCACATAATCCTTTAGGCTCTCGTGGGGGGGATGGCTCACCAGTTTGTCCTTTTCAGTGGCGGAAAAGGCGTTCAGGGCGATCCAGAAAGGGGTCATGAACTCGTTCATATATTTGGAAACCCCGTTCCAGTATGTCTGTGAGACCTTGATCTGCTCACTGGTTGCCCCAATCAGCTTGAGATTTATTTCTGAAAGCCTTTCCAGGGAACGGGAAAGCGATTTATATGAGGCCAGAGTCAGATCAATAATACTATCCATTCTTACCTCTATTGGAAGCTGTCTGATACATGAAGGTTATAAGTGCTTACCTGCACAGCCTAAGGGAGGGGGGGAGGGTGGCTGAGAAGCCACCCTATTGCTTCGGCAGCTTATTTCTTTGAGGATGCAAAGAAATCTTCTACCTTCTTAAAATTATCATCTACAGCCTTTTTGAAATCTTCAGCGCCTTTTTTACAGGCATTGGCCCACTCTTCGATGGCCTTTTTTCCCTCCTCCGGAAGCCATGTGGCCTGGTCTAAGATTGTGCTGACCGTTTTTTCCATCTGCCCCTGAACCATGACCATGGCACTAAAGCTATTGTCAAATGTGGCCTTGTTGAAATCAATCATCTGTTTGAATATCTGATTTTGA
>DAOVUP010000024.1 GCA_030632525.1 Desulfobacteraceae bacterium
GTTGCTAATAATTGGAAAAGCTAATTTATTAAAACCCGCATCAAAACTTGAGCCAATAATTGATGAAAGCAATCAGTTAATTTCAATTTTTGTGGCAAGTGTGAAAACCGCGAAACAAAATAAAAGTAAAAATTCGTAATTCGGGACTCGGCTGTTCGATATTCGATTGTTGAAGAAAGATGTTGGTAGTCTGCAGTTAATCCATATTGTCGACATTATCTAAGTAATTGGTAGATATTATCAATATATTAGCATGTTTTAAAGATATCAGTGGATTATATATGGCGAATATCCGGTCAACTTGTTTTGCAAAAATCTCGGTTCATCGCTTAGGGTTGCTTCCTTCCTTTTGCTTACCCCCCTTCTTTCTCTGTTTGGCCCTGTAAAGTCTTTCCATCCTCTTTCGGATCTCCTGCTCAAACCCCCTCTGTGTGGGCCGATAAAAGATATGGTTTTTTATTTCATCCGGGAGGTATTCCTGGTCAACCCAGGCCCCCGGATAGTTGTGGGGATATAGATAGCCCCGGCTGTAGCCCAATTTCTTCATCATCTGAGTTGGTGCGTTTCTGATATGCAAGGGTACGGGTTGCGGTCCTGATTTCTTGATCTCTCCTTTAACTGCCTTTTCAGCTAAATAGAGCGCGTTGCTCTTGGAGGCTGAGGCGAGATAGACAGCTGCCTCGGCCAGGGCCAACTCTGCCTCTGGAGGACCCACCTTATGCCATGCATCAAAGGCGGCCAGTGCTATGGGGAGGGCATTGGGATCGGCCAATCCAACATCTTCTGAGGCAAAGCGGATCATCCTTCGGCATATAAACAAGGGGTCTTCACCTGCCATGAGCATCCTGTAGAGCCAGTAGACGGCGGCCTGGGTGTCGCTTCCCCGCAGGCTTTTATGGAAGGCGGAAATTATGTCGTAATGCTGTTCTCCATCCTTGTCATATGGCAATGCTTTTCGGTTCAGGGCCTTTTCAACAGTTTTCAGACCCAGATGCATGGGGGTGTCCGGTTGCTCGTCAACTGAAAAATAAACCGCTGATTCCAGATTATTGAGGGCCACCCGGGCATCCCCCTGGGAAAGCTCGACAATATGGTCAATGGCTTCAGACGTGATTTCAATATCCAGCATCCCTAATCCCTGTTCTTTGTCTGAAATGGTCCGTAGGAGAAGTGCCTTAAGATCATCTTTCTCCAAGGGGTGAAGGACGATGACTCTGGCCCTTGAGAGGAGTGGCGGGATGACCTCAAAGGAGGGGTTCTGTGTGGTTGCGCCGATCAGGATAATGAGTCCGCTTTCCACATGGGGGAGGAAGGCATCCTGTTGAGCCTTGTTAAAGCGGTGGATCTCATCTACAAAGAGGACGGTCGGCTTATTTGATCGGGTTTTTTCCTCTCTGGCTTCAGAAATAATCTGCCTCAATTCTTTTATACCGGAGGTGACCGCAGAGAAGGCACGGAAGGGGTATTGAGAGGTCTTTCCCATGATTCTGGCCAAGGTCGTCTTCCCTGAACCGGGTGGCCCCCAGAAAACCACTGAAAATATGCGCCCGCTCCTTAGGGTCTTGGCCAAAAAAGAGCCAGGGCCAAGGAGATGTCCCTGGCCCATCATCTCTTCAAGTGTTTTTGGCCGCATCCTTTCCGCCAAGGGCGTACCAACTGTTTCCATTTCATTGCTCATCAATGTGGGTCCTCGTTTGCCAGTAGGCTGGACAGGAGTGACAGGAGCCTGTCTATGTCTAAAGGTCTGCCGATTGCCAGATCTGCCCCCATCTTTATGGGCACATCCCGGGTCCCTGGGTTTCCTCGGGCATTGATCAGGGCAACGGGAAGATCGGGCTGCAACCTTTTTATCTCGCGAATCGTTTTGCTGGTTTCTATATGGGGAGCATTCTGATCGGCTATAACCAAATTGAATTTATTACCCCTCAATAGCTTAAGGCTTTCATGGTGGGAAGAGGCGATGGTGCTTGTACTACCCTTGCTTGTCAATACTTGGTAGAGGATATCAATTACGCCTCCTCCCTCCCCGATGATCAGAATGCGGGAATCCTTGAGCCCTTTTTTCTTGGTCTTGCCCTTGAATAAAGGAGCACTGCCGGCAAGGGGAAGCTTGATAAGGAAGGTGGTGCCCCGACCTTGATGGCTCATGACCCTGATATCTCCCTCATGCCTCCCAATAATGGCATAGGCAAGGGTCAGGCCAAGACCTCTCTGTGCTCTATCTTTGGTGGTAAAGAAGGGGTCGAATATTTTATCAATGATCGCATCAGATATCCCTGTCCCGTTATCCTGAAAATAGATATGGGCGAGTCCCGAATGCTCCTCTGTGGTAAGATATATTTCTCCCCCCCCTGGCATGGCCTCGATGGCATTCAGAATTATACTTGCGAAAACATCTTCCAACTCTCTTTTGCAGCCATATACTGGGGATAATGCCCTGAGGTAGGTTTTGATTTTGATATTATCAGCGTTAGATTCAGGGCCTGCTGTAACTTTGGGGTGGGATATGTTAACCGCCTCTTTGAGAACCTTTTTCAGGTCCAGAAGGGTAATCTCCGATGGATCATATTCAGCTCTTGTGAGACAATCGAGCTGGTTGGAGAGGAAGGCGCCTTTTTCTCTAACAGCTTCAATTCTTCCCAATGATCGGAGGAGTCTATTGTCATGGGATTCAGGGCCTTGAATCTCCTGGATATGCTCCCCGAGTAGGATCATGCAGTTTTCCATCTCCCTGCTGAAACCGGAAGCCATCCTGACAAGGGCCTCTGTTTTTACGGATTCTCTAAGTTGTTTTTCTTGCGTCTTTCTTTGATCAAGGTTGAACATATTGAGCAGAAAGGCCGGTTTGCCCTGATACCTGGTTTTATTGACCCGGACTTCATAGCACAGGGTTTGGCCGGATTTTGCTGTAAGAGAGGTTTCATTTTGTTCTGGCAGGATCTGGCCCGGAGCCTTTCCCTGCTGGATTGCATTTACAAATGAGAGTGAATCAGGGTGAAGCATATCCGGAAGTGTTTTGGCAAGGATCTCTTTGAGTGTATACCCTAACTCTCTGCAGGCGTTCTCATTGGCAAAAACGATCTTTTCCTGTTGTACGAGGAAAAGGGCTCCTGGAACATCATTAATCAATTTCCAGGTTTTTCTCAGCTCTTTCTGCAAAAGCCCGGTTTCTTTTTTTAGCTGGGCTATTTTCTCTCTCAGGCCACGATTTTCCTCTCTCAGCCTCTGTCCCCAGCTCTTTGAGGTGTGTTGTTGGTCTGTGCCCATTCATCTTTTCCTTGTATCTCTAACCGTTGGCAAAATAATTATAGCAATTGGCGAAAAAGATCCTGAAGCCGAAATCGGAATTAATGACCCAGGCTAAAACGATCTTGATGATTTTGCATGTTTATCGTATCATATTCTATTAATGCCTTACAACAGGGTATAGGAAATTAAGCGTAGACATCGTTAACTATTTGACGATCTCTGAAGAGAGGATAAAGTGACTGATTCACCATTTGTTCATCTTCATGTGCATACCGAGTACAGCCTCTTGGATGGCGCCATCCGGATTGACAGGATGTTAGACAAGGCACGTGCTTTAGGGATGGATAGTGTGGCCATCACTGACCATGGCAATATGTTCGGGGTCGTGCAGTTCTATGACCAGGCAGTAAAGGCCGGGATCAAACCAATCATCGGGTGTGAAATATATGTAGCCCCCGGGGACCGGCGGGATCGTTCCCCATCACCGGGCGGGGGCCCCACTGCCCACCACCTGACCCTTCTGGTCATGAACGAGGAGGGATATAAGAACCTGAGCGCCCTGGTTACCTTAGGCCACTTAGAAGGGTTCTATTACCGTCCCCGTGTGGATATGGATCTTCTCAGAAAATATAACTCCGGTCTTATTGCCCTTTCGGGCTGCCTTAAAGGTCCTGTTCCTTATCTCGTAAACACCGGACAAGTTGAGTCTGCCAGGGAAATGGCAGAGGAAATGGCGTCTATTTTTGATAATGAACGGTTTTACTTAGAGGTCCAGGCCAATAAACTCCCGGAACAGAAAAAGGTAAACCCTGTGCTTAGAGAGATCTCCCACGATCTCTCCATCCCCCTTATCGGTACAAACGATTGCCATTACCTGAATAAGGAGGACGCGGAGGCCCACGATGTCCTTCTTTGTATTCAGACCGGAAAATCGGTAGACGATGACAAGCGACTCCGGTTCTCCTCTGATGAATTTTATTTCAAGTCCCGGCTGGAAATGGAGGAGGCCTTGAAAGGCTATGAGGATGCCCTGGACAATACCGTCGGGGTGGCAGGGCTTTGCCAGTATGAAATGAGTTTCGGTCAATACAAATTTCCCATGTTTCAGGTGCCGAAAGATCGAAGTCTCAATGACATGTTGACTAATGACGCAGAGAAGGGGCTTGTGAAGCGATTGGCAGAGAAGGAGGAGGAAGGAAGCCCCCTTTCCGAAGAGGTTAAAGCCGAATACCGCGAAAGGCTCGATTTTGAACTCTCTGTCATCCTCAAGATGGATTTTGCCGGTTATTTTTTGATTGTGGCCGACTTTATCGAATACGCATTTCGCAATGATATCGCTGTAGGCCCCGGACGGGGTTCGGCCGCCGGTTCTTTGGTGGCCTACTGCCTGAATATAACCAACATCGACCCCATAAGATATGGGCTCCTTTTTGAGAGATTCCTCAATCCTGCACGAATAAGCATGCCTGATATCGATATCGATTTCTGTATCAACGGAAGGGATCAGGTCATACGGTATGTGGCGGAAAAGTATGGACGGGATAATGTGAGCCAGATTATCACTTTCGGGACCATGAAGGCCAGGGGGGTTATAAGGGATGTGGGCCGTAGCCTTAACATCCCCTTAGGAGAGGTGGATCGTATTGCCAAGCTGGTGCCTGAAGGACCTGGCGTCAAGTTGGACAAGGCTATTCGGGAAGAACCGGAATTGAGGGCATTGGAAGAGGGTGAAGGCCCTGGTAAAAGGCTCCTGAAGATATCCCGTATCCTCGAGGGTTTAGCGAGGCATGCGTCCACGCACGCATGCGGTGTGGTTATTGCGGATAGGCCCCTCGTGGAATACCTCCCTCTTTATGCGGGGTCTAAGGGCGAGGTCATGGCCCAGTTTACCATGGAAAAGATTGAGCAGTTAGGCCTGATCAAATTTGATTTCTTAGGTCTGAAAACCTTGACGGTGATCAAGGAGGCCATCCGGTTGATTGAAAAAACCACTAACAGGCGTATAGATCCGGGCAAGATCCCGCTTCATGATGCGGCCTCTTATCAGCTATGCTCTGATGGAAAAACGACCGGTGTATTCCAATTAGAAAGCTCAGGGATGAAAGATCTCTTAAGGAGACTTAAACCAGAGGTCTTTGAAGATGTGGTAGCCCTGATGGCCCTCTACAGACCGGGTCCATTGGGTAGCAATATGATAGATGATTTTATCGACGGAAAGCATGGCAAGGGAAAGATCAACTATTTCCTTCCCCAGCTCGAACCTATCCTGAGGGAAACCTACGGGGTGATATTGTACCAGGAACAGGTCATGAAGATAGCCCAGGTCCTCGCTACATATACCATGGGAGAGGCGGATGAACTCAGAAAGGCCGTGGGAAAAAAGAAACCCGAACTCATGGCAAAACATAACGCAAAGTTTGTAGAAGGGGCCACTTCAAACGGGGTTGGGCCTAAGATGGCCAAGAAGCTCTTTGGTCTGATTGATAAGTTCGGTGGTTACGGGTTTAACAAATCCCATTCTGCGGCCTATGCCATGATTGCCTATCAAACAGCCTATCTCAAGTCCCATTATCCGGTGGAGTTCATGGCAGCCCTTTTGACCCAGGATATGGGCAATCAGGACAAGACGATTAAGAACATTGCGGAATGCCGGGTAATGGGGGTTGAGATCCTCCCCCCAGATGTCAATGAGAGCCAGGCCGACTTTTCCGTGGTGGAGGGGAAGATCCGTTTTGGGCTTGCTGCGGTCAAGAATGTCGGTCTGAAAGCGGTGGAATTAGTTATTGAGGAAAGAGACAGTCATGGTCCGTTCGGCGATCTGCTCGATTTTTGCAGGCGGATTAACGGGTCCAAGGTCAATCGAAGGGTCCTTGAAGGGCTGATCCAGTGCGGAGCGTTTGATTTCACGGGGGCTTATAGAGCCAGACTTTTTGCAGGTCTTGATGATGCGCTGAGAATTTGCGGAGCAAACCACGACCCCAATCAACTGAATATGTTCGGCCCTTTGAGTTTTGGAAACGGGGAATCGGGGGGGCTTCTTGAACTCCCTGAAATAGCTGAATGGAATGAAAGAGAGATTTTAAGGAGGGAGAAGGAGGCTTTAGGTTTCTATATTACCGGACATCCCCTGGCCAGCTTTCATGATGAGATAGAGCGATTCACGACCTGCCTTGTTCATGATCTTCCCGCCCAGAAGGACAAAAGCCAGGTCAAGATCGCCGGCATTGTGGAAAGCCTGAAGATAAAGCGCACAAAACGGGGTGACAAGATGGCCGTTATTCACCTCGAAGATCTGACCGGCTCTACAGAAGTGGTCATATTCCCGGATCTTTTTGCATCCGTGTCTCCGCTCCTAAAAGGTGATGAGCCCCTCCTCATAACAGGGGGAGCGGAAATAGGGGATAGCACGGCCAAGATACTTGCAAAGGAGATTGAGACCTTAAGCTCTCTCAAACTGAATTCAGTAAAGGCTATCCTGCTCACTTTGGAAAGTGGAGGCCCTTCAAGGGAGGTTTTGGAAGATCTGCGGGATATTGTGTTCAGATATCCTGGTGAGTGCAAACTGATTTTCAAGGTGGGCGTGCCCGGAGGAGAAGAGGTGATGGTTTCTGCTCATGGTCGTTTCAATGTCCTTCCCTGCAACGAACTCCTTGCCGAGGTTGATGGGCTGCTGGGGCATCGGGGGTGGGAACTGTTTTGAATTGACTATTGACTATTGAATATTGACGATTGGTACCGCTGAAACTGGAGACTGGATGCTGGGAGGCCCTTAGCTTTTTAAGCGACAATCATCAATCCAGGCGCCCGCAACCCTCAACCCGCAACCCGTAACCTGCAACTCGCAACGTTTCAACTTTGGAGGCGATATGGCTCTTATTGTTGCCAGACAAAAGAATGCGCTCTTTCTTCTGGTATTACTGATGGCGTGCATTTGTGTGCTCTGTTTGTCCGTATTTTCCTGGGCCGGGGACGAAGAAAAGATTAGCAAGGGGCCTGAGCGGGTAATTCGGCAGGCCTTCGGGGCCGGAAGATGGTTTCCGGGGGATGGCAGAGAGCTGAAGTCAATGGTCGACGGGTACATAGAGGATGCCCAGATTAATAATGTTCAAGGCAGGATTGTGGGCGCCATTGCCCCACATGCGGGGTATGTCTATTCCGGGAAAATGGCCGGATATACGTTTCGTGCCATTAAGGACAACGCAGCAAAGTGGGGCCGGCCGGAGGTGGTTGTTGTACTTGGGTTCAGTCACCGCGGTGGATTTCAGGGTGTGGCGCTCATGGATGGAGATGCTATAAAAACTCCACTCGGAGAGGCCCTCCTTGACAAAGAGGCCGGAGAGATATTGGCGGCCGGGAGCCCCCGGATATATTTTGATTACAGACCCCATGTGGGTGAACACTCGGCTGAAAACGAGATCCCTTTCGTACAGAGAGTGTTACCGGAAACAAAGCTGATAATCGGGCTTATCGGGGACCATGATCCCCGCACGTTGGATGACCTTGTAAAGGCACTTGATACCCTTTCCAAAAAGAAAAAGGTCTTAGTCATTGCCAGTTCTGACATGCTTCATGACCCCGATTATGATCTTGTTACCAGGACAGACAGGGGTACATTAGATAAGATGAGAGCCATGGACCATGCCGGAATCAGAAAAGGCTGGGATTATTCCAGACAGATCCTCTGCGGGATAGGTCCGGTTGTCGCGGTCATGCGATTTGCAGAGCTTAAGGGATGCAGACAGGGAACGGTTTTACAATATCGCAACAGCGGGGATGATTTCCCGAAGAGCCGCGGCCGGTGGGTTGTCGGTTATGGATCGGTGGTTTTTGCTGTGCCCTAATAACGACGGGTTAACTCATGAAAGAAAATAATCGAGTATGCCTGCGGCCCCATGCATCTTATTTTCGGCCTGCTGCCATACGATGGATTGAGGTCCTTCTATAACGTCGTTCGTTATCTCCAGGCCTCTGTGGGCAGGGAGACAATGCATGACCCGGGCATCTTTTGACGCTATGCTCAAAAGGTCGGCATTGATTTGATACCCTTGAAAGGCGTTTAATTTTGTCTCTTCCTCCCCTTCTTCTCCCATGCTGACCCATACGTCAGTATAGAGGATATCAGCTCCTTCTGCTGCCTCTTTGGGGTTGTCAAGCACTTCCATTTTGGCGCCTGTTTTTTCTGCTATTTCATTGGCTTCATTCAGGATATCCTGGCGGGGAAAATACCCTTCCGGGCAGGCGGCATTCATATTCATGCCGGCCAGGGCGCAAATTAATAATAATGAATGGCACACGTTGTTCCCATCGCCGATGTAAGTGAGAGTTAGTCCCCTTACTTCACCTTTGGTTTCAAGGATAGTAAACAGGTCGCAGACTGCCTGGGTCGGATGTTCGAGGTCGCTCAGGCCGTTGATAACCGGGATGCCCGAATAGCGAGAAAAATCTTCAACGGTTTGATGGGCATAAACCCTTGCAACAACAGCATCGAGATAGCTCCCTAACATCCTTCCGGTATCCTCAATAGGTTCCCCCCGTTTGATCTGGAGATCGTTTGGCGCAAGATAGATCGCAGAGCCCCCGAGTCTCAGGATGGCTGCCTCAAAGCTTGTGCGTGTCCTGGTAGATGGTTTCTCAAAAAGGATGCCTATCACCTTGTTCCGGAGAACCTCGAGGGTTTTTCGCTCCTTGATGGCCTCCTTTAAACTCCGTGCCCTCTCAAAGATTGCAAATAGGTCTTCTGAGGATAAATCGTTTGCTCTCAGGAATGAGCGTGCCATTTAATGCCTCCATGTGTTGAAACTTGTCGAAGATCCCGACTGTAGCGGGGAAACTCGAAACTTGGAGAAACGTTCCAGCATATGCTCAAGCTAAAAGCCATATCAGCATTGGGAACGCATCTTAATTTATTCTCATCATAAGGCAATTCAGGATAAATTTCAATAAATTATTTGCTTTTAACTCCTGAAGTGACCATTTCTCCTTAAGCATCTCCTCATTAAAACGGATATCTTCATCTGAGCTTGTTGAGGCCTTTATTGAGGATATCAAAGAAAATGGGATGCTCTAACTGTCTAAGTGAAGAGGGTTCCGTCGAGGTATGTAAAGCCTAAGGTCAGAAGTGCTACATCGCTCTCCAAAACCCATTTGATGGTCTCTCTGCAGATCTTGTGCTGTTCCGCAAACCCGGTCTTGAAGACAAATTCCCGGAACAGATCAATATTATAGCAGGCTACCATGACCTTCTGTTGTTGACGCTGGTCAAGATGCTTTGAGCCGTCTCTATTCGGGTGAAACAGAAGCCCTA
>DAOVUP010000288.1 GCA_030632525.1 Desulfobacteraceae bacterium
GACCGATATTTCGGACCCGGCCGCTTAATGCAAATACCTTTGTCCCGGCGCTCTTTTCTGTTCCGAGGCTGTTAAACCAGTTTGCTCCCCGGTAGATAATCTGCGGGATATTAGCCAAGGACTCAACGTTGTTGAGAACAGAGGGACGATCCCAAAGACCTTTATTGGCAGGGAATGGGGGTCTGGGTCTGGGCATACCCCTCTGGCCCTCTATGGAGCGCATAAGAGCCGTCTCTTCTCCGCACACAAAGGCCCCGGCCCCTAAATAAAGATCTATATCCATATCGAAACCGTACCCTAAGATGTCTTTTCCCAGCAGCCCGTAATCTTTGGCCTGGCCTATTGCGGTTTTCAGTCTCTGGATGGCAAGTGGATATTCAGCACGCACGTATATATAGCCTTGATTGGACCCGATTGCTTTTCCGCCGATGATCATCCCTTCCAGTACTGAATGGGGATCACTTTCAAGGATAGAGCGATCCATAAAGGCGCCCGGGTCGCCCTCGTCGGCATTACATAGCATATATTTAGGGCTTCCTGTAGCTGCAGCGCAAAACTGCCACTTCAGGCCAGTGGGAAAGCCGGCCCCGCCGCGGCCTCTGAGACCGGAGGTTTTCATCTCTTCAACAATCTGTTCCGGTTTCATTTCGAGGAGGGCTTTTGCCGCGCCCATATAGCCATCCCTTGCAATATACTCGTCTATGTTGTCCGGGTCGATAAGCCCCCGATTCTTGAGAGCAACAATGACCTGGCGACTGAAAAAACCGATTTCGTTAATGTTAGGTATTGCTTCATCCGCTTCGGGGCTTTCAAAGAGATGTTTTCTTACCACACGTCCCTTGATAAGGTATTCTTCTACAAAATAGGGGACATCATCCACTGCCAGCTTCTGGTAAAATATCTCGTCAGGATAGGCAATCATCAAAGGGCCTGCGGCGCAAAAGCCGTTGCAACCTGTTGTGGCAACAAAGACTTCGTCCTGGAGATTGTTCTTCTCGATCTCTTTCACCAGTGCATCTCTAACGTCAAGTGAACCACTCGATACACAACTGGTTCCTGCGCATATCATCAGGTGAACACGATACTTCTTTTCCATAAAAACCGCCTCGTTTTCATTCGGTAGAATAGTATTGAAGCCGCAAGACGCAAAATTCACAAAACTGAAACTGGAAATTGCGACCCCGGAGGAATTCCCCTGCCTCCAATCATCCCCGCCAGCAATCTGGTCAAGGCGGGATTTCCGCTTCGCTTCAACAATCAACAATCATCAATCAACAATCCTAATATGTGGTTTCACTTCCAATAGAAAGTGCATAATCAGCTACAGGATTACCTTCTAATGCATGCTCGTCAAAGATCCTGCCTGCCTTTTCAGGATCCAGTTTGATATATTTTACCGGGGCAGATTCTTTGACTTCCAGGGTAATCATGGGCTCGTGATTACAAAGCCCTGCACAACCTGATGAGGTCAAAATAATATCGTCTGCACCGCTATTTTCAATCTTCTCAAGGAGGGTGCTCATGATAGTACGGGCGCCGGCCGCAATTCCACACGTACCCATGTGGACGGTAATTTTCACCCGGTATTCTCCCTGTCTCAGATTGACAGTTCCTTTCATGGATTCCTTTATTCTCTTTAGATCTTCTATCTTGAGCTTGGCCATGTCTTGCCTCCACCATATGGATTGAGCATTTCAGCTTTTCGTGTTCTTTTTGAATAAATCCTTTATCAGGTTAATAACAGCCGGATCGTTTATGCTTATGCTGTCATTTAGTTCACCGCGGATAGACTGTGTATCAACCTCTATCTCTTCACCATCAAGGTTGGAGTAGTACATGAAGTCCAGATCTGGATTCCCCATGATCAGGGTGGCCAGGGTGGCGCCCATATCGCCTACAGGCCTCCGGTCAATATGGCTTTCCTGAAATGTAGCCACGACCTCGGTTCCCTTTCCTTCTTCAGATACTATCTGGAGATTTCCTCCGGTCTCTTTTGCGGCCTGTTCCAGCAAGGGGATACCCATACCGACACGACGGGTGGTGCGTGTAGTCACAAAAGGATCTTTAACGCCTTTGACCATTGCCGCATCCATTCCCCGGCCGTTGTCTTTGATGGTTATCTTTAAGAGATCTTTATCTTTATCCTCTGAAACATGTATTTCAATCAGAGTGGCGCCGGCCATTGTTGCATTTTCGACAATGTCCAATATATGAAGCGAGAGATCCTGCATCGTCACGATTGAGTATTGATAATTGACTATTGAATATTTATGATCACGCAGAAAGTCAGAAAGTTAGGGATGTTGAGTAATGCCCTTAGCTCTAACTGATCACGATGATTCGTAATTCCTAAATCCCTGAATTCCTAAATCCCTGAATTCATGTAAAAAGGACTTTTTACATGGGTGTCAATATTCAATCCTGCGGCCTTTCTCTCCCTTGAGGGCAAGTCTCAGTTCGGCCATTTCAGGGCCCGCCATCTGGAAACCGGTTGGGCTGCTCCCAATATCTTCAATATCGTGGGGGTGCTCGGCGTGGTAGCCATCATCACCCCCGTCGAAGTGTCCCGGGCCATAGAATACGACATGTTCTGGATGCTCGGATTCTCGTTGGCACTGTTCCCCATGATGTGGAA
>DAOVUP010000240.1 GCA_030632525.1 Desulfobacteraceae bacterium
ATCTTGGCGGCAGATCGGGCATGAAGACCCAAATTGTTTTTGACCGTGAGTTTTCTGATCGACTCTGCCCCTCTCGCGCTTTCCAACTCGCCCTTTCTGTCAAGGCATTCCTTATACACTTGTCTATAACTCACGTCTTCATCCCTGGATATGAGTCCGGCAATATCTTTGATACTCATGGTTTTTTCTTTTATGAGTTCTTCAATCCTGCTAAATCCCCCTTGACTCAAACCCTTGGATTTCTGTTTTAACTCATTCCCCGCTACCACCAACGTAAATTCGCCCCTGATTTTATCTGAGGTGAGAGATCCCAAGATATCGCCCGGAGTTCCCCTGTGTGCCTCCTCAAAAACCTTGGTCATCTCCCTGAGTATGACCATCCCCCTTTCGCCGAATATCTCTCCCAGGTCTTTTAACATCGCCTTAATACGATGCGGGGCCTCAAAAAAAACCATGGTGCGGGTCTCTGTGGCCAGCTTTTCCAGCTCTCTTTTTCTCTTTCCGGCCTTGTTTGACAAAAATCCTAAGAACACAAAACGAGCAGTAGGCAAACCCGACACCGACAGGGCAGCCACAACAGCGGACGGACCCGGAATAGGCATCACTTTAATATCTTCCTTCACCGCCCGGTTTATCAAGTAGACTCCAGGATCTGAAATACCTGGTGTCCCGGCATCGGTTACAAGGGCAAGATCTGAGCCGGATTTGAGCCTGTTAATAAGCTGTTCTGTCTTGGTGTTTTGATTATGCTGATGGTAGTCAGTAATCCTTGTCTTAATGTCGTAGCGCTCACAGAGTCTCTTTGTGTGTTTGACGTTCTCGGCCGCTATAATATCAACGCTTTTGAGAACTTTCAACGCCCTCAGGGTAATGTCTTCCAGGTTTCCAATGGGCGTAGACACCACATAAAGTGTCCCATGTTTTTGATTGCG
Organism: Desulfobacteraceae bacterium; assembly: GCA_030632525.1. GTDB lineage: Bacteria > Desulfobacterota > DSM-4660 > Desulfatiglandales > Desulfatiglandaceae > Desulfacyla. Next base: position 933 of record DAOVUP010000240.1, read on the forward strand.
GTCAATGGTATCTGGATCTTTCATCCCAAATTCCTAATCCAAGAGATCGTCAAATAGTCAAGTGGTCTCAACTAATAGGCCAGATCAAAGGCATTCTTTATCACCTCGATTTCAGGTTCACCCCGTCCCAGACAGATAGCTACCACATCAAACCTCGCCTTGATATCGCAGCAGTTATTCGATTTCATGTAGGCCAGGGCAACTTTGGAGAGTTGCCTCCTCTTCCTGGCATTTACAGCCTCTTTAGCATAACCTATAGGTCTTCCCTTTCTGGTCTTTATCTCTATGAACACTAAGGTATCGCCATCCTTTGCAATTAGGTCCACCTCGCCCAAAGGGCAGCGGTAATTTCGTAAGATCTTTTTATACCCCAGGCGTTTAACCTTCTTAAAGGCCATATCTTCACCCAACTCACCTAATTTAAGTCTTTCCCGTGTCAAAACAGATGGCCTTTTTACGAGGGTGTTTCGTGTTCAGCGTTTAGTGTTTAGTATCTTACAAATTCATCAATCTTCCCCGATAAATCGGGATTTCCGCTTTGCTCCATCAATCTTCAATATTCAATAGTCAATCATCAATCCTGCCGTACCCTTTTAAAGGTCAAACGGTGAACCGGGCATGGTCCGTGCCGCTTAAGGGCTTCAAGGTGTTGTCGGGTTCCGTATCCCTTATTTTTGTCAAAGCCATAGACCGGGTACATCCTGTGGTAAGAACGCATGATCCTGTCCCGATACACCTTGGCAAGAACAGAAGCAGCAGAGATGCTGCGACTGATCTGATCGCCTTTTTTCAGACATTTCTGAGTTATGGGGAGTGGAACTGGGTGGATGCCGTCAACGAGAAGGGTTTCAGGCCTTGGTTCAAGGGCCTTCACTGCGCGTGCCATTGCCTCAAGCGAGGCGTTCAAGATATTGAACTCATCAATATATGCACGCGAAACAACACCAACAGCGGCGGCTAAGGCCTCACCACGGATAACATCAAAGGCTTCATCTCTTGCCCTTGCAGTCATCATCTTTGAATCCCTGATCCCTGGCAGTTCGGGATTAGGAGGCAGGATAACTGCTCCAGCCACAACCGGACCGGCCAACGGGCCTCGCCCCGCCTCATCAACACCGGCAATAAAGTGATACCCTGCCCTGCGGGCCAATCCTTCATAAAAGAATGTATCACCGGACAAGCGGCCGGCGCTTTCCGGGAAAAGGCTCAAATTTTCAGGAGGACGCACTTTCCCCTGTCATTCGGGCCGATATCTGGTTTTCTCTTAATCCGGCAGAAGGCCCTGACATCAGAACCTCTTTTCTTTGATTCTGGCGGCCTTTCCTCTCAGTTTCCGCAAGTAGTAGAGTCGTGCCCTTCGTACCCTACCCCTTGTTATGATCTCGATTTTATCAATAATAGGCGAGTGAAGAGGGAAGATCCTTTCTACCCCAATACCATAAGAGACCTTTCTTACCGTAAAGGTGGCGCCGGTGTTTCCTTTACGCTTTCGGATAACAACCCCTTGAAACACCTGGATTCTTTCTTTTTCTCCCTCTTTTATCTTGACATGTACCTTAATAGTGTCACCCGGACTGAATCCGGGGATATCACCACGCATCTGTTCTTTTTCAAGCGCTTCTACGACATTCATATCCTTCTCCTATATCTCTCCCGCTAATCGATCTAAAATAATGGCAGCTGCGGTTCTTACAGAGAGGTGATTATACCCCGTTTTGCCAGAAACAGGGTCTAATATATTATCGGTCTTTTTTATAACCTCTTCGTGGAGACCCCATGCTGTCCCAAATAACAGAATAACGGCCTTGTCCTCTTGAATACTTATCCTTGCCTTTTCATAAGACATGGAACGATCTTTTTGATTTGAGGCATCTGTAGCAATTATTAGAGGGACTTCTCCCTCTGTTTCCCTAATTTCCTCTACTGCCCGCTCGAGGTCCGGAACGACACAGACCAGTTCAAGGGCTTCTTTTCTGTGCCGGTTGTATTGGCCTCCATAACCATCGATCCAGTGTCTTAAGACACGCCTTGCCATGTTCTGCTGATCATCTAAAGGTGTGACAATAAAAAGCCTTTTGACACCATAAGTCTTAGCCAGTCTGGCCAGATCATGAATGTCTAATGTAGTTATGGCAGAGGCTATCCTCTCATAATTCTTATTATAAACAGGAAAATGAATCAGCCCCATGTAGAGACGCAAAGTTACGCCCCCTATAATAGTTCCGCCAAGATCGCCTTATCCTCAGGTGTTAATTTTGCCTGTTTAAGCAGATCGGGTCTTTTTTCCAAGGTCCTCTTCAGGGATTCCTTTCTCCTCCACACTCGAATCTTTTCGTGGTTTCCTGACAAGAGAATCTCCGGGACCTCTTTGTCCTGGAACACCCTTGGCCTGGTGTACTGGGGGTATTCCAGTAGCCCATCTTCAAAAGAGTCTTCGAGATTTGACCTCTCACTCCCGAGAACGCCGGGAATCAGACGACTTACTGCGTCAAC
>DAOVUP010000082.1 GCA_030632525.1 Desulfobacteraceae bacterium
ATGACAACATGCTCCCCGGTAAGGGCTATATGCGCATTTTTGAGGCGCTGATCTGTCTCTTTTGAAACAAAATCCAATTCGGTCTCTTCAGGAGGATCAGATCGAATAAATTCCTTTGTCAGGGCCGCAGCGCCTAAGGGCACCGACTTTGCCTCTACCTTCCCCTTGTTGTCATAAAAAAACTCCGTGGTCCCACCGCCCAGGTCAAAAACGAGAAATGGGCCTCCTTTGATATTTAAGGAGTTCAGGGCTCCTTTGCCACTTAGCAGGGCCGCTCTTTCACCTGATATGAGCCCAATTCGAATATTGGTCTGTTCATAAATATAGTCAAGGAATTGGTCTCGATTTATTGCATCTCTGATGACACCTGTAGCAACCCCATATACCCGCCGGACGTGGAAATCCGCAAGCAGGTGTGAAAACTCGTGCATCACCCTCAAGACCCGTGCAAAGGCATCCGGACCGATTATTTTTTTTTCTCCGGACTCAAAACCTTCAGCAAGACGGATATAAGCCCTTTTTCGAACCAGAGGTCTCAAACGCCCCGACGAACATGACTGCTGGGCAATGAGAAGCCTTGCGGTGTGACTGCCCAAATCAATGGAGGCAACTGGCTGTTTCATCTTCGAATTGTATTAAATGGGGGAAAGTTTTGAGGATACTTTTTAACAGACATTAGCAACCATGTCAATCCATTGGCCCGTCCATGTACCTGTGCAAAGAAAAAATGGACTCAGTTCAAAACTTGCTTGACAAACGCATATCCTTTTCTGTAAAGAGACGCCTATGTGTGATTTTTCACATGTTATCTATCTCATATTTCAAAGCTCTGGACTATGCCCGCACCTTTGCTTGAAGAAGGGTAGTAAAAAGACATACATATCCCAAAGGTCTCCAATGGGATTGCAGGAATATGCTATTAGACCTAACGCACTGAGGATACAGGATAATGGAAGTTAAAACAGAACGATTGATCGCTTATTGCCTCGCAGCAATACTCCTTATAGTGGGTGTGATCTGTTACGCGGCTTTTGCAAAAAAAACCCCTGAACAGCCCTTGAGGATCATGTTTAAAAATACCGGAGGGAATGTCCTGTTTGACCATAAAGAACATATGTCCGAATCTGGCTATGGCATCGAATGCGCCGATTGCCATCATGACCTTGAAAACGAAGGAGATAAACCGTCTGCGTGTGGGGAATGTCATTTAGATGACAGCGAGGACTCCCCAAAAAAACCGGATGCCTTTCATAAACAGTGCAAGACCTGTCACGAAGACGGTGGGGGGCCGGTTAATTGTGCAGAATGCCATGCTATGTAAGGGATTGAGGAATTGAAGAATCACCCCTCGTGGGCAGGAGATAAAAATGATAAAAAAGCCGTTTTTCGGTTTGGGAAAATCTAAGCTACAATACTCAGGGATTAAAAATATTGAGGGAAAAGATGTCAAAGAAATTCCCCCCTCAACCAGGATTACCCTCATGCACAAGTCACCCGACGGCGAACTGGGCGAACTTGTTCTCTCAATCGGGGATGAAGTCCGAACAGGACAGAAACTAAATCTTCGTGAGATCGGGGAAGAGTATCTGACTTCAACAGCAACAGGTACGATCACCGACATATCACATACCACAGAATATACCGGCCAAACCTTTACTTCGGTTTCAATTGAAGCAAAACCTAAGGACCTGTGGGATGATGAATTCGAAAAGACTGGAAAAGACACAGCCCCTGAAAACGCCCTTACCTTTTTGTCGTGCCTCCCTGGAATATCTGATCTTTCCTCTTTTATCAAAACAGACAACCCCCTGAACACGATCATCATCAACGGCCTCGATCGAGATCTGTTGATTGCCACAAACCAGATAATCGTAAAAACCGAGGCTGAGCATTTAGCCGAAGGGATCGAATATTTAAAGAAAATCACGGGGGTTAGCAGGATCATCCTTGTAGTTCCCCCCTCACTGCGTATGGAGGCAGAAAAAAGCGGCGCTGAAGTTAAAGTCATCGAGCCTGTCTACCCTGATGCAATCCCCGGTCTGCTGATGAAAAGGATTCTCGACAATCCAGTCCCTCCATCAAAAAACTTTGAAGATCTGGGAGTCGCTTTTATCAGCCCTGAGGCTGTTGTGGCTTTGAGGACAGCCTTTGTGGAAGGAAAACTGCCTGTTACCAAGGTGTTAACTGTCATTGACAAAGATAACAGACTTACCTGCATCAAGGCCAGGATAGGGACACCGGTCAGGGACATTCTCAGCACCCTGAATATAGACGTATCCCATGGGGATCGCTTGGTTTTTGGCGGTCCCATGTCGGGTCAGGGTATCTACTCGGAGGATATGCCGATACTACATGATACGGATGCCATTATGGTGCAGGACAAGAGCCAGGTGAATCCCTCAGGTAATGACCCATGTATTAACTGTGGGGAATGCGTCAGGGTATGTCCTGCCAAAATACCTGTGAACATGCTCATACGGCTCCTTGAAAACGGACTGTATGAAGAGGCGGCTCAAGAGTATGACCTTCTTTCCTGTGTAGAATGCGGCCTTTGCAGTTATGTATGTGAGATGCGAATCCCCATATCCCATTATATCATGCTTGGAAAACACGAACTTCCTTTAACAGAAGGCCTGGAGGAATCGAATGACTAACCAGAAACTTTTTGTCAGTTCCCATGCCCCTTACTGGCACAACAAGAGCAGCCTCTCAATGAAGAGTTATAATATTATGCTGGCTGCCCTTCCCGCGGTAATAATGGGGATATATCAGTACGGCCCCCCTGCCCTTGGTGTTGTGGCCCTCTCTGTCTCCACGGCCATGATCTGGGAACTTATCATGAATTATGTGACAAAACGCCCGGCCAGCATCGGAGACGGCAACGCCGCTGTTATCGGTCTTCTCCTGGCAATGCTCCTACCTGCATCAACACCATGGTGGACGGTCCTTATAGGAACTTTTCTTGCAATTGTGGTGGGAAAACAGATCTTTGGCGGTATTGGCTGCAATCCACTCAACCCCGCATTGGTTTCCATTGCAATAATACTGCTCTCATGGAAAGGGCTTTTGGATTTTGATGAGGCCTTGGTTAATTACGATCTTGGATTTTATATGGTATACCCACTGGCCGCTCTCAAGTATCTCGGGACCTCAGTGGTCTCCAACTACTCTGTGGGCGATCTCCTTATGGGCCAGTATGCAGGCGCAATAGGTTCCACCTTCGGTCTCGGTTTAATCATTGGGGGGATTTACCTTATTCTTCGCGGGATGATCCGCTGGGAGATATCGATCTCCTTTTTAGCCGGAGTCTTCGTGACCGCCTTTTTCTTTAACATTGCCGATTCTGAAAAATATGCCGGCCCGCTGTTCCATCTCTTGACAGGATACACCCTGATAGGAGCCTTCTTCCTCGCCACCGAAGATTCATCATCACCTGTGAATTTTATCCCCATGTTGATATACGGGGCGTGCGCCGGGTTTCTCACGGTTCTCATCCGAAACATAGGCGCTTTTGTTGATGGAACAGTCTTTGCCATCCTTATGATGAATATTGCCAACCCGCTTCTGGACAAGATCAGACCAAAGGCCTTAGGAAAGGGGATTAAGCATGCGTGAAATGTTAAAGCTTTTCATAGCCGTTGTTGTCTTCAGCTGTCTCTCAGGGGGTGTTCTGGCCGCAATTCAGAACGTAACCAAGGAAAGGATAGAATACCAGCAGCTCAAATTCGTCAAAGGCCCCACCATAAAAAACATCATGGAAGGAGCCTCAAACGATCCCCTTATTGATCGGTTGAGGATCGTTGATGAGTCCAAGGAGATGCATCTCTTTATTGGGGAATTTGAGGGAAAACGCAACACTGTTGCCTTTGAAACCTTTGGAAAGGGCTTCGGCGGTGCAATGGGTGTTATTGTGGGGGTGAACCTGGAAAACGACGAGATCATCGGGGTCGGAGTAACGACCCATAGCGAAACCCCTGGCGTGGGTTCAAAGGCCAAGACCGATCCTGACTTCACTGCCCAGTTCAAGGGACTGTCCATATTGGATCCTTTTAAGGTCAAGACCGATGGCGGACAGATTGACGCGTTGAGCGGAGCTACCATATCTTCTCGAGGGGTGTGCGGGGCGGTTGTTGAGGCCGGTGAGATCTATAAGAGACTTAAACCAACGATAATTGAAAAAATGAAAGAAAAAAAAGGCTAAGGGGCTAACCGATTATGGCTAAAACAGCTGTTCAGGAATTCACAAAAGGGCTTTGGGCTGAAATCCCTCCATTTAGACTCGTTCTTGGTCTATGCCCGGTATTGGCGGTGACCAAGACTGTGGAAAACGGTATCGGAATGGGTGTAGCAACCACATTCGTGCTCATCTGTTCCAACATCCTCATCTCATTGCTCAGAAACGTGATACCCAAAAAGGTGAGAATCGCCTGTTTCATCGTGGTTATTGCCACCTTTGTAACCGTCGTAGAACTGGTGATGCAGGCCTTTGCCTACCCCCTCTTTTTGAAGCTTGGGATATTTATCCCCCTCATCGTTGTCAACTGTATTGTCCTTGGCCGCGCAGAGGCCTTTGCCGCCAAGAACGGGGTGGTTGCCTCTTTTGCCGACGGCCTCGGCATAGGGGTGGGTTTCACACTCTCCCTTACCGCCCTCGCCATAGTGCGGGAGATCCTTGGAAACGGGACTTTTTACGATATCCCGGTGTTTGGCCCGAGTTTTGAGCCTTTTTCCTTTATGGTGCAGGCGCCTGGGGCCTTTGTCTGCTTAGGGCTTATGCTGTGCATCATGAACATGCTAGGGAAGAAGTAGGAGAGCTGAAACTTCAAATTTCAAGTTTCAAGTTTCAAATATCAAAGGAGTCGTTAGATGACCGATTATATTTTGCTGATAGTAGCCTGTATCTTCGTCAACAATATCCTGTTGATGCAGTATCTCGGGAATTGTCCTTTCCTGGGGGTTTCCAAGAAAATGGAGACCGCCGTGGGCATGGCAATGGCGGTTATTTTTGTCCTGGTCATGGCCGGAGCAATCACATGGATCGTCGATGTCTATCTCCTGAAGACCTTTGGTCTCGAATACCTGCGGACCCTCTCATTTATTCTGGTAATTGCGTCTCTTGTCCAATTTGTGGAGATGTTCCTGAGGAAAAGTATACCGGGTCTCTATGCCGGTCTCGGAATATTTCTCCCCCTGATCACCACCAATTGCGCAGTTATGGGTGTCTGCCTTATCAACATTATGGAGGAATACAGCTTCACCCAGGCCCTGGTGGCATCTTTCAGCTACGCGGTAGGTTTCGGATTGGCCCTGGTCCTTTTTGCCGGAGTTCGTGAACGAATAATCCTGGCAAGGGTTCCAAAACCTCTTCAGGATACTTCCATCGGTCTGGTCACGGCCGGAATGCTGTCCCTTGCCTTCTTCGCATTCAAGGGGATGGTGTAGGGATTGAATAGTGTGAAATGTGAAGTGTGGAGTTAAAAGTTTAAATCGGAATATTTCCTTTTTTAACTTTAGACACTCCAAACTCGTAACTTCAAACTTGGAAAAACAAATAACGATCTAACCAAACCTGGAGGACCAACATGGTAAGCGGTTTTTTGATAATGGGGGGTTTAGGGGTAGCCATAGGCATAGTCCTGGCCTTGGCCTCAAAGGTATTCTATGTCTATGTCGATCCCAAGATCGAAGCCGTTGAAGACGCTTTGCCCGGGGCCAATTGCGGTGGATGCGGATTGCCCGGATGCAGTTCCAATGCCGTTGCCATAGTGGCAGGAAAAGCCTCGGCCTCATCCTGCGTGGCAGGAGGTCCCGATGTCTCCGCTGAAGTAGCTATGCTGATGGGTGTAAAAATAGAACTGAAAGAGGCAGAAATTGCTGCACCGGGGTGCAGCTACGGGTATCAGGATGCAGATATCAAATACCTGTATCAGGGAATTAATGACTGCCGTGCGGCGCTCCTGCTTGACGGTGGATCCAAGATCTGCCCCATCGGGTGTCTCGGATTAGGAACCTGCGTCAAGGCATGCCCCTTTGGTGCTCTTTCAATGGGCCCGGACAACCTCCCGGTTGTGGACACTAAACTCTGTACCGGATGCGGCACATGCGAACGTGAGTGCCCCAAGCATATCATAACCCTCACTTCCACATCTAATCGGATCATCGGCGAATATGTCTCTGACGAGTGCACCGCCCCCTGTCAAAGGAGCTGTCCTACAGGGATAAACATACCCGGATTCATTCAGGAAATTTGCAATAATAACTACGAGGCTGCCCTTGCCATCATAAAGGAGAAATGCCCCCTCCCTCTCATATGCGGATACATCTGCCCGGCCCCGTGCGAACTCGCATGCCGGCGCAATCTGACAGATGAAGCAGTTGCTATAAATCCACTTAAGCGGTTTGTGGCAGATTATGAGATGGAAACCGGAAAGCATATTACCCCTTACAAGGCCCCTGGCAGCGAACAAAATATAGCCGTCGTGGGCGGGGGCGCAGAAGGGCTGACCCTCAGCTATTATCTCGCACGGCTCGGGTACAAACCCACCATCTTTGAGGCAAAACCTCAATTGGGAGGGATACTCAGATATGTAATTGCTGAAGACCGGCTTCCACGCAAGGTCCTGGATCACGAAATAGAGGGAATCCTTCAAATCGGAGTACAGACAAAAAACAACGTGGTGATGGGCCGGGATTTTCAAGTGGAATCGTTACTCCGGGATGGTTTTGACGCGGTAGCAGTGACCAAAGGCGGATTCGACAGTAGGCAGGTCCTCCAGCCGGATCAAAACAATTATGACTCATCGGTAAGCGGTGTATTTACCATGCTGGACTTCCTCTATATCCTGTCTAAGGAGAAAAATATAG
>DAOVUP010000295.1 GCA_030632525.1 Desulfobacteraceae bacterium
CCCGCCAGGTGTTCTCTCTCAATCTCTCTTCAAGCAGATGATACGCCTCGGTTGAACTGACAAAGAATGTGCCTCGACCACCACCCTGACCGATATCCGGGAGCTGTATCACTAATTCCGGCCCTAACGTGGATGCCCAATCTTCATAGCCACGCTCACGGATTACCTCGATCGGCCAGATCGCCCCAGGTGCCTGACGGAGATCAAGTTCTGCTTCCATATGTTGAAAAAAAACCCTTTCCCTGAGCCTCAGGCGAAGATCCGCAGGATTTGCCAGGAGGATCCAGCCCAGTTTCTTAGCCAATTTCTCCAAATCAGGATAATTTTGATACAATAAGAGGTGCTTTGGTTCAGGCAGTTTGTTTAAATACCTTTTTACAAGCTGGTGGGCGAGTAGGTGAGCTGAATCACGGGTAATTGCCGGGAGAGAGCCCCCTATTTCTTCTTCCAGACAGAAAATTTCCGCCTTCTTTCTTAGCTGAGGCAGGTCACCGGTTTTTCTCAAACTTATAATGCGGTAGGAATCAAGAAAATAGGAGGGTATGATCCTTGGAAAGGCCGTTATGCCCACACCGACAAAAACACCATTCACAGAATCAAACAGGTCTCTAACGTGGTCTAATTCCCGCAAGAACATTCATTCTACTCTGGAAACCTGATCCGCAACCATGAATCATTCATGGAGTAATGGAGTGGTGGAGTATTGGGTTAATGGGTTGATGGGAAAGCAGAAGTAGGGCCACAAAGTCAGATACCATCTTTCACTTTAGTCACCCTAGTTAAATAGGGCTTCACATTTCACAGGGTAAACCTTAGATCACTTTAGTCTCTCCCATATATCACGCCTCATGCGTCGCTTCCAAAAGAAAGAACGCGACAAAATGCCCATCACTAAGCGGGCTTAAACCGGGCGTATTACAGCCACATCTATCTTCATCTGAGGCCGCGCACCGCGGAAAGAAGGCACATCCCACATCCTCCTCAACATCGCGGTCCTTGGTGAGAAGGCTTCCATAACGCCTCGCATCCCTGTCATGTCCGAACTTAGGAACAGCATCTAAGAGCGCCTGGGTATAAGGGTGTTTCGGGTTACGGATAACCTCTTCTGCCGGGCCTACTTCCATCAGGTTTCCCCGGTATATCACTGCGACCCTGTCGCAAAGGTATCGCGCCGCAGCGAGACTATGGGTGATAAACATCTGGGTTACCCCAAGTCTATTCCTCATATCTAATAGGATATTGAATATTTGCGCTGAAATGGAGGCATCGAGCATAGAGGTTGGCTCATCAGATATGACGAATGTGGGGTTTAAGATCATGGCCCGGGCAATGGCAACCCTCTGTCTCTGCCCCCCGCTCAGACGATGAGGATACCGAAAAAGGAAGTCATCGGGCGGCGAAAGACCGACTGATTGCAGGGTCTCTCTCGCCAGGTCCTTTCTGGTGGAGGCATTCCCCATTCCATGAATTTTAAGGGGTTCCGACACCGTGTCATAGATAGAACGCTGAGGATTAAGGGACTGATAGGGATCTTGAAAAATCATCTGGACTTTACGCCGGAACTCTTTTCGTGCGCGTCCCCTCAACGCGACGATTTCCCGACCATCCAGGAATATTTTCCCCGAATTAGCCTCTTCAAGACTGACAATCAACCGACCCGCCGTTGTCTTGCCACTGCCGCTTTCCCCCACTAAGCCGAATATCTCGCCCTTAAATATGTCGAGAGAGATCCTGTTAAGCGCGGTGACATCCTTGCCCTTACTGCCAAAAAAGGCCCCTTTGGTCTTATATATCTTACTTACGTCTCTTATTTTGAGGACAGCTTCGTTTCTCTTATGCATACTATTATAGCCCTAAAAAATGCCTTCGGCCGGTTTTCAATCGCCAATCATAAATCAACAGTCATCAATCCATTCAGCACCTGCAACAGAGGGTCTTGTGCCCCGGGCCTATTTCAACCCAATTTGGCGTTTCTATCTTGCAGGTCGACCCTGGTCCAGAACAACGATCACAGAAACGACATCCTGACGGCGGGATCACCAGATTCGGTGTTTCACCCGGAATCGGGATCAAATCACTCTTCTCGCCGGTTACTGTGGGAAAAGATGAAAGAAGCGCCTTTGTGTAGGGATGCGCAGGGGATTCAAAGACCTTTTCCCTCGGCCCGAATTCCACTAACTGGCCTGCATACATTACACCTATATCCTTACACATATCCGCCACAATGGAGATGTCGTGGGAGATGAATATGATGCTGAGATTAAACTCTTTTTGCAGATCCTTTATCTCTCCTAAGATCTGAGACTGAACAATGACATCTAAGGCCGTGGTGGGCTCATCGGCAATAATCAACTTTGGGTGACAGGCCAATGCCATGGCAATGACGGCCCGCTGTTTCATCCCGCCACTGTACTGGTGTGGATAATCTCTCAGGCGGTCCCGCGGTATCCCCACAAGGTCAAAAAGGGCCGCAACCTGCCCCATCGCCTCTTCCTTTCCAATGGAAGCGTCGTGAACCAATATTGCCTCTGCGATCTGATTTCCCACCCG